>NZ_JACKZU010000312.1:0-9993 GCF_014222165.1 Nostoc sp. 2RC | reverse complement strand
CCTCTCCCCATTCCCCAGTCCCCACGAACAGCATTAAGTTTTCACCATAATCACTGTGCAATTACTTTTGCGAGAAATATTCTCTGGAATATTTCCTTGAATAACCTGTTGTAGTAAACTTTCGCGACTAGCTCCTAAAACAATCACATCACTATTTTCTTGTTCGGCACACTCAAGTACAGCTTCAGAAACAGAATCAGCTAGGACTGGTGTAGCTGTTACCTTACCTTTAACTCTACGTTGCAGAAAGCGAACAGATTTATCTAGTAATGTTGTATCGGGTAAAGATTCGGGAGATTGGAATACTTGGCATACATTGATTTGCGGGAATGTACTTAGAGAAGTCAGGGCAGGTAATAATTTAATTGCTTGTCTGGAGTTGGGGCCGCCTGCCATTGGCAGCAACCAACGATCGAAAGCTCTTTTATCATCGAATTTAGCTAGAACAACATCACAAGGTGCTTGTCGAATGACGGTATCTACTACCCTGCTGAAAACTCTACCAGGTGTTGATGTAGTACCTTTCCAACCCATCAATACTAAGTCAATATGTCGTTCTTTTACAGTCTCCAAAATTGCCTCAGCAACATTATGGGCAACTCGGATCTGGGTGTGGATGGGAATTCGCCATTTTTCTGCTAATAGTGTTGCCCTTTGCAAAAGATGATGGCTTTTGGTGGTTTCTACTGGTGTTTCAGATGGGACGCGGCTAGATGGAACGATAATCACTTGCAAGCATTCTATTTCGTAATTGCGATCTTTAGCGATCGCTACTGCCATTTGTAGTAAAGTCTCGGCTGTCTGGGGATGTGACAGTGGTACTAATAGCCTTCCTTTGCCTGTGGCTGGTGCGTGAGTTTGGTAAACCACATAAGAAGGTGCTGATTTTGGTTCTATCTGTTCAGTATTACCACTGAGGCGTTCTGCTTCTGTGCGGATAATATCGCTGCGAGTGATAATTCCTACTAGTTTTCGGCCTTCTGTAACGGGTAAGCAGCTGAGGTGATAGCGATTGAGTATGTGCAGCACATAGGCTAATGTCGCTGTGGGACTGACTGTTACAGGCTCCGGTGTCATAATTTCCCTGACAGTTCTATCTCCACTTAACTGTTGGGAAGCAATATCAATTAAATCTTTTTGGGTGATAATACCTACAACTTTACCATTTTCTAAAACAGGGAAATTGCGATGGTGAGATTGAGAAAATGCCTGTACTGCTTCATCAACGCTCATCTGACTAGATAGGGTTTCAACACGTGGCTGCATGACATCTGCGGCGGTTAATTGTGCTAAAAGACCCTCTGTAGTTGGTTCTTTTGTAATGTGAATTCCTTTCCACTCTAGTAGAAGATCGTAGAGCGATCGCTTGTCAATTTTTTCCGCCACTAAATAGGCAACTACAGACACAATCATTAACGGTAACACCAGATTGAAATCTGTTGTCATTTCAAACACAATGATTACTGCTGTAATTGGTACTTTGGAGACGGCGCTAAAAAACGCAGCCATGCCCACATGAGCATAGGTTGTTGCAGCACTCATTCCCAGCAAATGCTCTTGTGCAGCACCCACCAAATAGCCAAGGGCGGCTCCCAACACCAAAGTGGGAACTAGTAAACCCCCTGGCGCACCAGAACCGTAAGTGACAATAATGAGGGTAAATTGGACTAAGAGAGCGATCGCTGCAAATACCCAGTCAGCATTACCCACAAGTAAAATTTCTCTGAGTCCAGCATTATTGCGAAAAGTTACGGGCAATAAAGCGATCGCAACACCAGTAACTAACCCAACAATTCCAATTCGCCAAGGTAAACTCAAGTTTAGTACGCGGCGGTTAATTGCCAGACTGGCAAGAACACCCTGATTAAAGACAATGCCCAATAACCCAGCCAACACTCCTAATATGAGGTAGAAAGGGATTTCCTGGGCGAAGAAGGTTGTATCTGGCAGTACTAAATTTAGATGATTCAAATCTAAGCTGTGACTGCCATAGAGTCGAGAGATAACTGAAGCGATGAAAGAAGCTAAAATCGCAGTGCCAAGAGTAATGCCTGAAACATCTTGTAATAATTCTTCTACGACAAAAAGTACACCTGCGATCGGTGCATTAAAAGCCGCAGCTAACCCAGCCCCGGCTCCGGCGGCGATGAGTTGGCGACGATGTTCTGGAGAAGTCGGCACCCAATTACTCAATTGATTGGCCAAAGCTGCCCCTATTTGCACAGTGGGCCCTTCCCGTCCTAGAGGCATTCCAGAACCAAGCACGAGTGTAGCACTCACCAACTTGACCAAAGCAATCCGCAGATTTAACGGCATCGGTACGCGAGCCAATACTGCTTTCACTTCCGACATCCCGCTACCTGATGCTTCAGGGGCGAAGCGCTCCACTAACCAACCAGCTAACATTCCTCCTACCAGTCCAATACCTGGTAGCACTAAGTACGCAGGCCAATGATAAGAAACACGTACTCGCCATGCACCTGCCCAGTCTACTGTCTGTCCTAATAGAACTGCTGCTAATCCAGAAACTAAACCAATCAAGCAAGCTTCTAAAAAAGCAAAGCGCTTTGGTCGAAGCAACTGACGCCAAAGCCTCAACCAGAGAATTTTACCCCTGACTAACATGTTTTTAGCAATCACTTCTCATCAGCGGAGATACGGAAATATACAGATATCTAAATATCATGTCCGATAAATTACTTATGATATATCATTGCGAGTGCAACGTAGACACCTCAAACATGGCTTCCGGACATGATATAAAATGTCATACCGTTAACTCTATTCATAGTATTTCGTAAAAAAATAAAATTTTAATAAAATTTTGGTTATTGCTCAATAAATAAAAGACGGTTAATACTCAACAGTCAACAGTAGACCTATTGCAAAAGTGCTTTTTGCACTCTTATGGAAAAAGGGGTGCATCTTTATTGGGGAAAGGGAAAACACAAAACCTTTCCCCCTTTCCCCTTACCCTTTTCCCGACTAAGGCCAAGAAGTCTAGTCAACAGTCAACAGCCCAAACCACAATAATTTATTTTTTGGAATTCATATTCTGCTGGCAAGTAGCCACGGGAAGTTTAACAGTAAAAGTTGCTCCTTTACCTTCTCCCCCACTCTGGGCTTCCACTGTACCTCCATGAAGCTCGACCAAGTGACGGGCGATGGCCAAACCAAGCCCTAAGCCGCCAAACTCCCTTGTAGTTGAGCCGTCGGCTTGGCGGAAGCGCTCAAAGACGTATGGTAGAAATTCTGCTTTGATGCCCACACCAGTGTCCCGTACAATCACCTCGACAAATGAGTTAGCAGACTGAAGCTGCACTTCAACGCGCCCACCTTGGGGGGTAAATTTAATAGCGTTGGCAACGAGGTTCCATATTACCTGTTGAAGCCGATTTGGGTCTCCTAAGATGGGTTCCACATTGGCAAGTTGTAGCTGTAAATCAATGTCTTTAACTTCGGCGGCGTGGCGTACTGAATCTATGGCACTGATGATGACAGTGGCTAAGTTTAGCGGCTGTGGTTCGAGGCGGAGTTTCCCAATCACGATGCGCGATGTGTCAAGGAGGTCATTTACTAGTTGTGCCTGGGCTTTAGCGTTGCGCTCAATGGTAGCGATCGCTCGTTGTGTCTTTTCTGGGTCGAGCTTCCCAGCACCCAGTAACTGGGCCCAGCCTAAGATGCCGTTGAGAGGGGTTTTGAGTTCGTGGGAAACGGTAATTAAAAACTCATCCTTGAGACGGTTAGCGGTTTCTGCTTCGGCCCGCGCTGTCTCCACCTGCCTTAAGTGTTCGTCCCGTTCTCGCTGGCGCTGTTGCAGGAGGTCAGCAGAAAATTTTAAAGCTTCGCTTAACAAAGCTACTTCTTTAATAGGCGAGGGTTCGATGTGCGGATATTCACCTTTGGCAAGGGATTCTGCGGCGCAAGCAGCCGAAGCAATACTTTGAGAAATCCACTGCGAGAGGATAAGAGCGCCCACACCACTGACCACAAGCAATGCCAAGCCAGAGCCAACAACAAGCCACATCGCCCGACGAGTAGGACTTTCAATGATTTCCACGGGAACAACAACGGCACTCGTCCAGCGAGAAAAATTGGTTCTGCTGAAGGCAACATACACTGCTGCTCCCTCCAAGGTAGTCTCGCGGTAGACTGTCTCAGTTGTTGAAGCGATTCGCTTTAAAAAAGACGGAGTACCTTGCTGCCCCACAAAGCGCTCAGGATGGCGAGTCCGGGCTACAACAACACCATTACCGTCAATGATAGTACGCGTCCACTCTCCATCAATAGGTGTCTGGGTCTTAATGGTACTAGTGATTGCTTCTGAGGTAATCAGGGCACTAAGGACATACCGTAGCTTGCCTGAGCGGATGACGGGAACGCGTACGGGGAAAACCCATTTTTGCTTCAGACGTGCAAAGGCAAGATAACCCACAGTGGGCTTTTGTGTTTCGACAACACGCCGCACACTTAATGGCTCATTTGCTTTTGGTAAAGCAATGCCAAAGGGACGAAAGGTATTGAAAACCTGTTGTCCGTCTGGCGTTAAGAGAACCACACTCAACCAAGTCGGCTGTGTCTGTGCTGTACGCAGTGCCTCGTGATAAAAGGCTTTTAATTCACTTTGGTCGAGTCTGTCAGAGGCTGCCAGTGCTTGGAGAGTCCTGGTTGTGCTGGAAAACTCGCGCTCTATATCTTCAGTGAGATTGCGTGCTGCTATAACCAGACGGCGTTCTGATGCTGCACGCTCCTTGAGCGAAAGTTGATATACAACAGCAACAGCGAAAAGGACTACTGGGAGTAAAGCCCCTGCTACCAGTAACACAAGATGCCACTTCAGAGTCAACGTGCGTCTGCCGACAGAATTAAAGTCATTATTTATACTTGTTTTTGGCAAACCGACTCCCAAGTTTGAAGGGAATTCGATTTTATCCGATCTTGTCACGCTCTTTTGCTGAAAGCACATCCAGTTATTTTTGTGCTGTAATCATGGTATTTTAAGTAAAAACCGAGGCATTAGCCTTTATTATTGTAGTCTATTCAACTGCAACTTGCTATGTAAGTTGTTACCTATTGGAATTGCACATTAACTCAAAAGTCCTCTGTTACAAAGTTCTGTTTTAAGGAAGCCTTGGCTCAAACAAAAGCGCTTTGTCCTTAAACAATCGAGATAAATTGTTACATGACATAAGCAGTAAAATTAACTAGATTGTCTTGACCAAATCTTAACGCATCACCGTTTAATAAACGATATTGCATTCCAGGAGTTAGAAGACTGTTATTTAAATAAATACCATTTGTACTCATGTCAACAATCATATATGCATTTTGCGACCAGTCCCAATCGACTCGCGCATGACGACGAGAGACTATTCCTTCATTGGGAATACCGGTTAAATCAATTTCTGGCGGTGCTATTCCTGGGCTTTGACTGCGACGACCAATAAAACCTCCTTCACCAACGAGGTGAAATTCTCTACCGCTGCTATGAATTAGCTTTAAAACTGGCGCTCTTTGAGGTGGGGGGGTATAAACCGGAGGTGTTTGTGGATAAGAAACCCGTGGTTGATAGACTGTTGAATAATCTGCGGGGGTTTGTTGAGGAACTTGGTAGTTGGGTTGTTCTGTTCGCTGGTATTGGTTTGGTGGTTGTTGAATTGGTGGTTGTTGAATTGGTGGTTGACTGGGCTGTGGCTGAATAGGTGGTTGTGGTGTAGGAGTCACTACATTCCCTATGGGAGTGGAGCACCAGGGACAAACCTTAGCATTGTTAGGCAGGGCGCGGTTAAAATATTCGCAACTAGGATTAGGGCACCGATTTGCAGGCATAAGAATTTATATCATCAGGCATGGGTTGTAAAGCGACAAGACCTACTTTGCTAAGTAAACACTGACCCTGACGAGTTGTGAGCATCCGGGCAAATGTAGAACCACCGACTTGGCGGTTGCTGTCTTGAGGGTACACTACAAAAATAGGGTATCCCAAAGGATAGCTTTGGAAAGTAGTAACATCAACATAATAATCATCATGCTGACACAAGTCATCTGAGGGATTAATAGAGCGACGATCGCGTTTTTGAAACAAAGGTTGGGTAGCTGGCTTGTTACCGTTGGCGATGGCTAGGGGATAACCACTACACTGTTTCCACGTTTTACTGATAATCCCAAAACTGATAATTCCGGTAGCTCGTCCCTCTAAAGTCTCGCTACGTATTTGGTTTTGGGTTTTTGTGGTGTCTTGTTGAGTAACTTTCGCTGCAAATAAAGCTTTGTCTTGGGGGTTATTTTGCAAAACTATTTCTTGAAATTTAGCGATGGCTTCCGGTTCGGTGGGAGCAAAGGGTTTAATTTCCAGAGGATTGGCTAACTTGGGATTAATTTGTTGCCAATTAGTAATTTTACCTGTATAAATTTGACGCAACTGCTCAAGGCTAATTTGCCCTCCCAGAGCATTAGCTAGATTAGAGTCTCGTTTATTAAATGCCACAAAAACAGTTAATCCATCATAGGCAATTTGTTCTTTTTTCAGTTGACTGGTAATTCGATTTTCTAAACTTGTAATTGCAAAGTCTTTTTTCCCTGTTTGTACTTCTTCTATACTTTTAATTGGGTTATTGACATCTGCTGATAAAATTGACTCATATTTATATATTGCTGTGGCATCTGGTCTGGGTTTAGTTAATAAATTTCCTAAACGGCTGTCGTCTACTGGTTGGGTTAAAATAAAACTCCATGTACTATCTTTTTCTCCTGTGTAAGTAAAATTTCCTGAAGGAAGATTGGGAACTTCTGCAAAAGCTCGTAGAAGCGTACCCCATTGAGTCAAATTCGGTTCATTTGTTTTCTTACCGGACAACAGCCAATACCAAATTCCTCCCCCTAGTAGTAAAAAAACCAGGATTCCCAGCAATAAAATTAAAGGCATTGGTAAACGTTTTTGGACTTCAACAGCAGCAGAGGAACCCACTGGAATATTAGTATTATCTTCTTTGGGAAGTTGTAACAGTGCTTGACGAGCCGCTTCTGCACTTGCAAAAGCAGTTTCCAACCCCATTAAACGATAAATAAATTGTTTTAAATGATTATCTGTATCTGGCCATTGTTGATTGTCTCTAGGATCTAAAGGCTGGTTAGAAGATAAATTAGTTGTTCTTCCCACCCATAAATAAAAGGCTACCATCCCTAAAGATTGTAAATCTTGTTCTGGTCTTGCGGTGGTTGGTTGAGGAATAATCGGTGGAATAAATAAGTTTTCCCAGATGGCTAAATCACAAAAATATATAGAAAATTTTTGATGTGCTTCTAATTTAATTAAAATACTATCTAAATTAATGTTGCCGTGAGTTAAACCGAGTTGTACTTGATTGGAAGGAAAACGTAGTTTTTGGGTATGAAGAAATTGCAGAGTTTGTAGTGCTTGATTGAGGAATTCCCGCACTTGGGGGGGTGTCATTGCTCCCTTTTCAATGATATATTTAGCTAAAGTCTGGGATGAGTCTATGCCTTTAGCGATTAAATAACAGCGTTCTATTTTATCATCAGCGATCGCTTCTTTAGTTTCCACCAGCCGGAAGTTTTGAATGCGACTATCAGCTAAACTTATCCCACCGACTCTTTTAAACGTTTCTTTCCGTTTTATGGTTTCGTTTTCATTAAAGGAACGACTGGGTAGTAAATATTCTTTAATAATTACAGGTTGTTTGTCCTTTAGTTGGATACCTGAGTATAAACGACCTAAACCCCGCACCCCACAATAACTATTTATTTGATAAGTCCCCTGGCTTCCTTTAATCTCAGCTTCCTGTGGTAAAGTCGCCAGAAAACCACATTCCAAACAAAATTTAGCACCCTTGATTTGCTGTGCTGTTTGAAAAGGGCGATCGCAATTTAAGGGAGAATTATACGAACAAGGGTATTCTTGATAAAAAGATTCTAGTGAAGGCATAGAGAAATTTCGTGAATTGCGCCGACTAATTCCGTTTTACTCAACCTTTAACTAATCCTAACTTGAGTGCAGCCACAATCGCTTGAGTACGGCTAGTAACCTTCAATTTTTCAAAAATACTCGTGAGATGCGCCTTCACAGTAGCAACTGTCACATATAAATGCTTAGCAATTTCTTCATTAGAAGCACCTTGAGTTAACCAATATAAAACTTCTTGTTCTCTTTCTGTTAAATGTACTTGCTGACATGCTCTGATAGACGCATCTGAATAAGCTTGGAAAAACCGAAAAAATCGACTCGCAACTTCTGAAGGTAAATAAATTTCCGATTTAGTTACAGTATTAATTGCTTCACACAATTGAGTTGCTAAGCGATTTTTAAACACATAACCAGAAGCTCCCGCCTGCATGGCGCGGAAAATCCAGTCATCTTCTTGATGAGCAGACAATACTAAAACCTTACCAGCAAAGGCAACTTCTTTCAGACGTGCCAAAACCGTAATTCCATCACACCCCGTTAATTGCATATCCAACAAAATTAAATCTGGAGTCTTCTGGTTAGCGAATTTTAAAACTTGTTCTACACAATCTGCATCACCCACAACTTCTACAGGTAATGCGGAACTAGTATTATAAAAATTCAGCAGAGTACGTAACCCTTGCCGAAACCTTTCTTCATCATCCACCAGTAAAACCGAAAGCTTTTGATTATTAAGCATATTTTTTATGACGAATTACGTTAGCCCATTCCGAATTATCTATCCACTTCTTGGCCTCGGCAAAATTACCGAAAATTGTGCCCCACGTTCGGCTAAAATTTGCCCCCAAATACTTCCTTGATGATCCAAAATAATTTTTTTAGCAATAGTTAAACCCAGTCCTGTACCTCCTCGACGACGGGAATAAAAAGGGGTAAATATTTTTTGTAAATCCTCTGGAGATAATCCTGGGCCTTGGTCAGAAATTTTGATTAAAACTTCCTCTTGAAAAATCTGCCAACTACAGTTAATAATTCCAAAATTCGGACTAAAATGAACAGCATTACTCAGAATATTATCAAATACTTGCTTCATTTGCAGTCTATCTATTTTTAAAGTAGTCGATGTATCAGGAAGATTTATTTGCAGGTTTTTTTCATTAATTAACGGTTGTAAATGAGTGATACTTTCCAGAACTAAATTTCTTAAATCTTGGGGAGCAACCCTTAATTTTACACTTTGACCGCAATCAATAAGCTCCGTTAAATTAATATCTAAATCTTCGATACTTTTGCTGATAATGGTTGCTTGTTCTTGCCAAGGGTTTTCCTTTAAACCCAAGCATAAATTATGTGCATATAACCCAATCAACCCTAAGGAATTACGCAATTGATGACCGACTCGATGCAAAATATCTTCTAAAAGTTGAATTTCAGTTTTTTGTCTTCCATAGCCTAAGTAAATATCTATATACTTACCCAAGAGCATGGCAGAGCGTTTTATGTATAATTGCAAATTATCTGAAATAGCTTCATCAGCAATGATTTGGATGTATTCTGGTTTTTGGTTTCTATAGCCTATCGGGCAAATATAGCAAATGGATGAAAAATTTTTCAATTCAAATTTCTTGACAGTAAACACAGGTGGAAAGTCTGTAAGCCAAGCTTCTGAACGCAAATAAATTAAAATTTTTTGAGAAAACGGAGATTGGTGTTGACGATAATTGATAACTTCTTGATGATTTTTAAGTAAATAATCATGATAGACAATCCGAGCGAAAAAAATTGGTTCCTGACTAGTTAATTGTTCAGACTCAAGTTGACAAAAACTTTTGATATCTGAAGAACTCAAAGAATTAGAGACATTTTCTAGTTTATGTTGAGAAAAGCCTAGCGTCATAGCTTCACTCGCTTTTTGTAGCAAATATTTTTACTCTTCTGTTGTCTAGTATAATTTTATGCAGTCTCATCAATGTTTATTTTTTTATTAAGTTATTTTTGTAACTGAATTATTACAAAGAATTATTAAGTTTTTATTCACAAACGCAACTTAATTTTGTAAGTATATATAG
>NZ_JACKZU010000311.1:0-10002 GCF_014222165.1 Nostoc sp. 2RC | reverse complement strand
GAGACAAAGCGTAGCTTTGGCTCTTTGGGGTGCAATACTGTGGGAATCATAACTAATTATGCGGACATAATATTACTACTATATCTGCTTTTTTACCCAAGCACGAAAAGCTTTAAGTGTTATATTTCTGCCTGTTGTGGCGCTTTGTTCAAGATATTGGGGAATTGTTTCGGTCAATGGAAATAAAGGAAAGTTTAAGCTTTGCCCAGACTCTACATAATGACCATCTTGCAAAATATTAATTTTGAGCTTTCCTCGTTCAAAACGCCAAAGTTCCGGCACTTTTAGTGCTTGATAAATATTAGGGTGAGTCCGAGAAGTAATATCAATTTCTAAAGCTAAATCTGGAGGCGGGTCTACTGTTAAATCTAACCGCTTTTTTCCGCGAATTTTTGATTCATTTTTGATATAAAAACACTGGTCGGGTTCTATACCTTGAGCCATTGCTTGGTTTTTGAATGTCGTAGAACCAAGGCTGATGAACTCAGTATTTAGTTCTTCTAGAAGCGCTTTGACTAAATCGCTAATAATTTCTTTATCAAATTTATGTTCTGGCAGTGGTGCCATAATCTCTAATATTCCGTTGTCATAAGCAATTCGGGCTGCACGGTGTTCGCCTAATTCCTCTAGAATTGTTTCCAATTCCTGCCAGGTTACATCTTGCAGTAGCACTCTTTGTCCCGGTGGAACATGGATGCGCTTGAGTTCCAACAACATCATCTCCACTCCCAGTAGCTCAAACCTAAATTTACCTTACTCTAATTGACTAGGGAACTGTGACTAATTTTGTGGCTTCATCGGTGAAATAGGCCGCAGCTTGTTAAGCTTGTTAGTGGCGATCGCTTGTTTAAAAAATCTTCATGAAAGTTTATTTATGTATAAACTTGCTCGCATACATATAAGCGATCGCAAAAGAAAAAACCTCTGGAATCCCAGAGGTTTCGGTTCCTGATTTAGTTTCTACTCTTTACTACAAGTTCTCCTTAGCCATTTCCTGATAGCGAAGAAGATTATTTTGTTTACAGCCTGAGTACTGCTGAGTATATTGGCTGTAACCCTGATTTTTGCGTCTAGAGACTTTTAAATAAAAAATATTTCATAGAAGACTGTTGACTGTTGACCGTTGACCGTCAGCAGGGGCCACTGACAATACTTGTCGGTTAAAGGGGAAAGGGGAAAGAAAAAACCTTTAACCTTTACCCTTTAACCTTTTCCCCAGACCCAATGCCGAGTTAAAAATCGTTAACCGAGCAGTATTGCATCAACCTTGAGTATTTTCAAACAACACTAAGCCATATTCCTCCCCAGTGGGCACAAAGCCAATTCCTCGATAAACTGCTTGTGCTGCTTGTTTGTCGTGACTTGTAAACAGGATGGCACGTTTTACCCCGTGCGATCGCGCTTTTAACAAAGAGCCTGCCACAATACTTTTGGCATTGATTTTTCGTCATTCCACCCGATGTAGAGACGTAGCAATGCTACGTCTCTGTGTTAACCGTCAATCAATCGATTGCCTATAACAGGCAAATTCCATTGAAAAGGTAGCCATACCAGAAGTGAGCGCTCGCAAGTCTGTGGAATACGCAAACATTCGTGCTAGGGGGACTTCTGCTCGAATCACTGAATATTCTTGCATTGTCTCGGAACCCAACACCAAGCCTCGACGGGAGGAAAGATCGCCTTGGACTCTTCCGATGAATTGGTTTGGTGTTTCCACTTCTACAAGCATAATTGGTTCTTTGATGTAGGGTTTGGCTTTGGCGATCGCATTTTCTAGTGCTTGGTGGGAAGCCGACCGGAAGGCCAATTCTGAAGAGTCAATGGGGTGATAGGAACCCCCCTCCAAAACGACTTTTACGCCGATCACCGGATAGCCTGACAGCTTTCCTGATTCCATGGCCTCCCGGAAACCTTTTTCACAGGCAGAAATGTACTCTTTAGGAATTGCACCCCCGGCTACCTGATTTTCAAAAACAAATGGCTCATCTGTTGGTTCAATCCACCCAGTAACATGAGCATACAAACCAGGGCC
Source organism: Nostoc sp. 2RC (assembly GCF_014222165.1). NCBI lineage: Bacteria > Bacillati > Cyanobacteriota > Cyanophyceae > Nostocales > Nostocaceae > Nostoc > Nostoc sp. 2RC. The sequence goes on along the minus strand of NZ_JACKZU010000311.1, from coordinate 7,970 downwards.
GCCTGATTGTTTCTTGAGTCGGTAGTCAAAGGTAGTTTTTTGTCCAATGGTTTCCCGGTAAGCCACGGCGGGAGTACCGACAAAAACTTCAGCATTGTATTCCCGTTGAATCCGCTCTAAGTAAATTTCTAGGTGGAGTTCGCCCATTCCAGAAATCAAAGTTGCTCTTGATTCTGGGTCAATGCTGACTCGAAAGGTGGGGTCTTCCCGTTGAAAGCGGTTGAGTGCTTTAGAAAGGCGTTCGCCCTTGGCGTTGGCGAAGCCATCGCTATCTTCTTGTTTTTTGGGTGTAATTGCCAGCGTAATCACTGGTTCCGGCACATACATCTTTTCTAAGGATACTAGTGTTTCTCCGGTACATAATGTATCGCCAGAGGCACAGTCTACACCCAGTAAAGCAACAATATCCCCAGCGGTTGCAACTTTCACTTCTTCGCGCTTGTTGGCGTGCATTCTCACCAAGCGACCGATTTGCACCCGTTGTCCTGTACGGGAGTTATAAACGGTATCACCCGGCTTTAAGGTGCCGGAGTAAATACGGATGTAAGTCAACTGTCCGAAAGACTCAACGGTGAGTTTGAATGCCAAAGCCACCAAGGAAGCATCGGGATTAGATACCCTCTCTAGTTCCCAGTCCCTATCCACCGGAGATGGTAGATAAAGAGCAATGGCATCCAAGAGATTTTGCACTCCTTTGTTTTTGAATGCCGAACCCAGCAGTACTGGTGTGAGTTCCAGCCTCAAGGTTGCTTGGCGGATGGTTTGCCAAATCAGTTCTTGGGGAATTTCTTGATTTTCCAACAACATCTCGGTCATCGGTTCGGAGAATAGTGACAAAGCATCCAGCATTTTCTCCCGCGCCTGTTGTGCTGCTGGCACAAGAATGTCGGGAATTGGCTGTTTCACCCAATTTTCACCATTTTCGCCTTCAAAATAGTGAGCGGTCATTTCCACTAGGTCAATTACACCTTGGAATTGGTCTTCACTACCGATGGGATGTTGCAGCAACACAGCATTTAATTGCAAGCGATCGCGTATTGCCTGTACTACACGAAATGGATTTGCACCAATACGATCCATCTTATTGATGAATGCCAAACGCGGCACATGGTAGCGCTTCATCTGCCGATCCACTGTGATGGACTGGGATTGCACGCCCGCCACAGCACACAACACCATAACTGCTCCATCGAGTACCCGCAGGGCACGCTCTACCTCAATGGTGAAATCAACATGCCCTGGTGTATCAATTAAATTAATGCAAGTATCGTACCACTGGCAAGTGGTTGCTGCGGAGGTAATGGTGATACCATGTAGCTTTTCCTCCGGCATAAAATCCATTGTTGCACCCTTACCACCTCCCTTCACCTCCTCAATAGCATGGATTCTGCCCGTGTAGAAGAGAATTCGCTCTGATAACGTAGTTTTACCAGAGTCAATGTGAGCAGAAATACCAATATTGCGGACGCGTTGTCGGGGAATCATACAATTTCCTTTTTGTTAAAGCAACAAATAGTCACCAATCGAAAGGTGACATATTATGTATTATATATGTAGTACTACAAAAAGGCTATTAAATTCATCCCATACCTCAAAAAGAGTTGATTTCACGTTAAGTATTCCTTTGAAAAGCTCACGCATACCGCCTCTGGTGTTCCCGCAGGGTAGGCGCAAAGACGCAAAGAAGAATGGGGAAAGGACTTTTGCACTGTTGTGGGAAAAGGGATGCATCTTTATTGGGGAAAGGGAAAAGGTTAAAGTGAAAGGGGTTTTTATTTTCCCTTTCCCCTTTACCCCTTACCCTTTTCCCCACTTTTGCAAGAAGTCTACTGTGAACCGTCAACTGCCAACAATAGAATAAAATATTTTTTACTGAAAAATCCCTTTACAAAAAACTTCTCAGAGTTTTGTAGCACAAATCCAGCGATTGCGTCCTTGCTGTTTAGCTCGATACAAGGCTTTATCTGCTGCATCAACTAAGTCCTGAGCGGAACTTTTAGCTGTTGGTATTTGAGTCGCTATACCTAAACTGACGGTGACAAAATATGGAGAGCTATGCTTTTTTGTATGAGAAATTTTTAATTTTTCAATAGACTGATGAATCAAGCTAGTTACTTTAATAGCACCTGATTCATTGGTATTAGGTAAAAGGACTATAAATTCTTCACCGCCATAACGAGCTAGGAGATCGGTAGGACGTTTCAACACGATTTGTGCTGCACGAGCAACTTGTATTAAGCATTCATCCCCTGCTAGGTGTCCATAATAATCGTTATAATCTTTGAAATAATCAATATCAAATATGATTAAAGATAAAGAATTTCCCGTTCTTTTTAGCCGATTCCATTCCCGTTCTAAAAATTCATCAAAACAACGACGATTAGCTATTTTAGTTAACCCATCTAACTTACTAAGTTTTTCTAATTCAGAATTTGCTAATTCTAAAGCCCGATTGATGTGAGTCAATTTATCAGCTTGAAAGCGGGATTGTTCTAATAATTCTGAATGTTCTAAAGCTACGCTAAACTGAGCTGCTAATTGTCGGATAAATTTAATTTCCAGCATATTCCAATCCCGTGAGGAACTACACTGATGAACGCATAGTAATCCCCACAAAGTTTTTCCTTTCATTAGAGGTACAACAATTTGTGCTTTGATTTGAAATTGCTCTAACACCAAAAGGTGACAATCTTGTAGCTGAGCTTGATAAATATCTGATAATACCTGTATGCGTCCTTGGTGATAAGCAATTGCATATTTTTCACCAAAACAACGATCCCTCACTTTTATAGCAATCACTGAATCCCAATCAGGTAATACATTCTCAGAAACAAATTCACCAGAGATATAATTTGATTTAGGGTCAAATCGAAAGATACCTACACGATCTGCACGGAGAGCTTTACGAACTTCTCTTACAGTGGTCTTAAACAAAGTGTCTAAATTCAGAGATTCACGAATTTGAGCAACTAAATTAAACAGAATTTCCTGCTGCTGATTCGCTTTATGTAGTTCTGCTGCTTTTTGTTCTGCTTGAGCTAACAATTCTGCTTGTTTAACTGCAAACCCTAACTGCGTTGCTATCTGAGAGAGAAAATGTATTTCTAATTTTTTCCATTCATGTGGTTGTGAGTGTTGATAAGCAGCAAGTACTCCCCAGAGTTTTTTCCCCACAAAAATTGGTGCAGTTGCATAAGCTCGAATATGGAACTGTTCTAAAATTTCTAAATGGCATGGAGACAAGCCGATGGAATAGACATCTGAAACCACTAAAGTTTCATTATTAGAATAGCGTCCACCTTGATGTTCTTGGAGATAAGAGTCATTCCAAACTGTATTTTTTCCTAATGTTTCTACATCATCCCATCCAGGTTCTGCAAATTCAAAATCGTTGACAAATTCTCCACCCCAGTTTTTATGGAAACGATAGACAGCAATGCGCTCAACGCGCAGTAACTTGCAAGTTTCTTTAGTGGCTGTCCGAAAAATTGTTTCTAACTCCAGAGAAGCCCGGATTTTGCTAATTACTCTATAAAGTGCCTTTTCTTGTTCTTCTAGTTGCTGAATTTGAACGTTTTTTTCATGCAGTTGATTTTTTAAATCACTAACACTAGGCTGTCCTAAAAGTTTACAAAAAAAATCAGCACATAGTTTGGTAATGTTATGTAAAATTTTGTTTGACATAAATAATGATAATTTAAATTGTTTTATTTATAAAAAATGCAAGTAAATGGGATTTTTGGGTAATTATTTTTACTTTATATTAACTTATACCAAACCTTTGTTTAAATTGAACTGTACTACAAATTTATCTGTTAGAAGATTCGATGAAAAATAACAGCATAATACTTGCTGTTTATTAGTACTTAGCCTACGATAGTTTTTTGTATTCCCCAGATATATTAATTGTATAATTGCACCCAAAAAATAACTTCAGATATGGCAATGAAGAGATTCTAGATAAAGTCTCAAAAAAGACTTTAGCGTGGTATGCTGCTGGGGCGATCGCTACTCTAAACTTTATGCCAAATAAACACTTCTATCACATTGGTTTTGGACAAGATGATTTAGGTTCATTACCTCCGAGCATAGCTTTATTATCTGGCGACCCGGAACGATCGCGTCTCATTGCTCAAACTTATTTACAAGATGTACGCTTGTTGTCAGAAAATCGGGGACTCAATAGCTATCTGGGATTTTTACCTAATGGTCGTCCCATTTTATCCGCTACTAGTGGTATGGGTGCGCCTTCGTTAAGTATTGTTGTGAATGAGTTGGTACAAGTAGGAATTAAGCAAATTATTCGCATTGGAACTTGTGGTTCTATTCAACCCCATATTGCCGTTGGTAGTGTTGTTATTAGCAATGCAGCATTGTGTCGCCAAGGTGCAGCAAATGATATTGCACCTGTGGAATATCCAGCTGCGGCTGATCCTTTTCTCACAGTGGCTTTAGTCAAAGCTGCACAAGAATTAAAGGTTGACTATCATTTAGGAATTACAGCATCAGTTGATACTTTTTATGAGGGACAAGAACGCACTGATTCTGCAAACCCAAATTTAATGCGATCGCTGCGTGGTATCACAGAAGAATATCGCCAATTAAATATCTTGAATTATGAAATGGAATGCGGCACACTGTTTAAAATGTCAGGAGTATATGATTTTGCCGCAGCAGCTATTTGTGGTGTAATTGCTGGTCGTATTGTTAGTGAAAATATCATTTTAGAACAAAGAGATAAAGCTGTGAAAAATGCCATTGCCATTGCGGTACATGCAGCAGCAATATTTGAGTCAGCTAATTAATAGAGTTGATTGTTGACTGTGAAGTTGAAATTATTTGCTTAAGCAAATAATTTCAGTAGTTTCATCATCTCTTTATCTAATCTTTAATTTATACATCAGTAATTATATGTAAGATAAGTAGAAATATAAAAATAAAAACTCAAAAAACAATCATGAATTGATTTTAGTCCTTGAGATATTAATAAATATCGCCAAAATGGAGCATTAATATAATATGAATCATCTCTGGAGGCATGGGATTAAAACCATGAATTTAAGTGCGGTTGCACTCATGCCGACACTAATATTTTTAGTATTATTTAATCAAGCATCTATTGGAGATCCGGGAGCATGTTTTATGGTGACTTCTTCCGGTGAAACCATTGGTTTAGCAAAGCTTTGTGGCGGTAAAATTGATGTTCCTTCAAATGCATCTTCACAAGAAGGAGTTTTTCGGGTTCCCATAAAACGGCGCTTTGGTGGAACTCCCATCATTGATGTGACTTTTAATGACAAAAAAACCTTTGAAATGATTGTTGATACAGGTGCTAGTGCTACTGTGATTACTCGCAATATGGCAAGTAGCCTACAACTGAAAACTACAGGTATCATACAAGCTCAAGTTGCTGATGGTAGTGAAGTCGAATTTCCCATAAGTAAGGTAAAATCTATTACAGTAGGTGGAGTAGTAGCGCATAATCTTCCAGTAGCGATCGCTCCTCAAGCTGACATTGGGCTACTAGGCCACGATTTTTTTGGTAATTACGACATCAAGATTTTAGAGAAAGAGGTGGAATTTTATCAGCGCTAGCTGTGAATTTTGGATATTACTAATGGTCTGTCCCATTAATTTTGCAGGTTTAATAAACGTAGACGCGTAGCGGCTTGCCGCAGGCTACCGCAAAGCACGCAAAGAGCGCAAAGTAAAGAAAAATTAAGAATAAGTTCACCCATCAGAACTAATGGGTTAAGGAACGTAGATGCGTAGCGGCTTGCCGCAGGCTACCGCAGAGGCGCAGAGAACGCAGAGAAAGAGAGAAAGAAGATTGAGTTTACCCCGCAAAATTAATGCGATAGACCAGTAGTCTACCAACCCAAAAATGCTGAGTGAGGGCTAGATAAAGGGTAAGGAATTTAAAACCTTTCCCCTTTTCCCTTTCCCCTTTTCCCTTTCCCCTTTCCCCTTTCCCCTTTAAAGAGCCAGAACTACTAGCTTTGCAAATAACTTTCTAAGTTGGGTACATCAACCCAAGTGCTTGTTTCGTGGGATTTGTGAGATAAATCCATCAATAATTGAGAATAAACTCCTTCTCGCAGAGATGGTATTGTTTGCTGGTTTTGGTCAATTCCTTGTACCCATTGGTCAATAACACGAATAAATGCAGAAATTCGTCCATCGGCGTAATTTTGGGGAAAAATTAATCGATTTGGTATTTCTATTTCTGTCAGAGGTTTACCTGGCTGGGAACCCCACACACGAAAGCCGTGTATGTAATCTTTTTGATTTTCACTACCTACGATTAAAGTACCGCCATCGCCATATACTTCTATCCAATGGGTTCTTGGTGCATGAACAACGGCACTGATGGTAACTTGGCAAGGTGTACCATCTGCTAATTCTAGGGTTAATATACAATTGTCATCTGTGTTGACTGGTTTTGATTGTTGGTTTGTCGGGTCAATTCGCGCCGGAATTGCAGTGGTTAAATGGGCGCTTAATTTCCGCACTGGGCCGAATAACCAATGAATATAATCGAAGGCGTGGGAACCCAAAGATCCCAATGCACCGCCTCCTTTTTCTTTCTCAGAATACCAATTCCAAGGACGGGAAGCATCAGCACGAGAGGAACCTAACCAGTCAATTTTAATTAGACGCAACTCACCCACATATTTTGCTGACAAAAGTTCAGCAAATAATTGCCATCCAGGGACAAAGCGAAATTCAAAATCTACAGTAGCAATGACACTATTTTGTTTAGCTAAGTGATAAAGTTCTTTAGCTTCGCGTGCATTTAAAGCTATGGGCTTTTCTAGTAGTAAATGTTTCCCGGCTTGGAGGACTGTTTTTGCCATTTCATAGTGCAAAAACGGCGGAGTAGAAATGCTAACTGCTTGGACTTCTGGTAATGCCACAACATCTGTAACTTTATCGCAGGCGTGGGGGATATTGTGGGATTGTGCTATGGCTTTGGCTTTATTGATATCTCGGTGATAAACAGCGACTACCTCAGTGCGAGGATGTGCTTGAAATCCAGGAATATGGACTTTTTGACCAAATCCAGTGCCAGCGATCGCGACCCCAATCATATCATCATTACTCCCATATTTCTACAAATTTATCGCAAAACTCTAATAGTCAAAGGATAACGATAATGTTCTCCGTTATAAGCTTTGATGGCGGCAAAAATCACCAAAAATAATTGTAAAATCAACATTAATGAAATTAATGATGTTAGCACAATTAATAAACTATCTAAGGTAAGTTGAACTTCATTAATTTTACTATTAGTAGTCACAGCCAAACTAAAGCTGGTTAAGACGAAAAATAAAGAAATCACGATGAAAATAAATGTATAAAACGTCAACGAAATTTGAAAATTTAAAGATTCTTTACCTTGGAAATCAATCCAGGGATATTTTGCTTTTTGACATCGCCAAATCATCAGTGGGGCTAACAGATTCAGGGGCAAATATAAAGGTATGCCAATAAATACCAAAAATAAGACTAAAATCCACGCTAATAAAGCCGAGAGATGACACAACATCGCCCATACACGCACTTGTTGTTTAGGTTTTTCTCTCATAGCTTTTCAACTTTAGGTGGATATATAGCAGAGAATAGGCAATAGGCAACAGGCAATAGGCAACAGGTTGGCGAAAGTCTCTTCAGGTAGTACTTTGACAATCAGTTTATGTCCTAAGTTCTGCTTCGGCTGTTAGACCAGACAATTCTTCACTTTACAACTAATAAAATAGTCAAACAATAGCTGATACTATTTTGGTATTTTGGATTTTAGCTTACAGCGTTTTTCATCTATTTGAACCACAATCCCTGCTAGGGGCGAACGGTTGTTCGCCCTACAACGTGGTTTATTTACCTGAAAATTGCTGTAATATTATGTCCGCATAATTAGTTATGATTCCCACAGTATTGCACCCCAAAGAGCCAAAGCTACGCTTTGTCTC
>NZ_JACKZU010000310.1:0-10005 GCF_014222165.1 Nostoc sp. 2RC | reverse complement strand
CCTCCCCAACCCTCCCCGATGCTTTGGGGAGGGCCGTCAGGCGGGTGGGGTATCTGTCGCAAACATTTTTTGAATCGGTATGATTTAGGTCGTTGACTGTTCACTGTTGACTGCTGACTGTCAACGGTCAACGGTCAACAGTCTTCTGTGGAATATTTTTTTACTTGGAAGTCCCTAAATAAACAATTTATTCACTTTTCGTTCACATTTATCAGTAATCCTGAAATAGAAGCATAAAAACGAAACTAAACCAACTGAAAGAATACCTAAAATAATACAGTTAATACTTATACTACAAAAATAGAGTTTCCTACTATTTGGAGATTAATAAAGCTTCGTTTTCAACTGAACTTATTTTTATAGGAGACTTTGTTATGAATTTTAGTCCACTGAAAAATGCGATGGGTATCATTTCTAGCCGTAAAGCTGCAACACAGGTGCTTGATGAACTCAGAGCCATTGACTTTCCTATGCAACAAGTTTCTGTGTTTTCTTTAGACACCGAACACAAAAAGTTGTACGAGGATGTTGAAGTGGATAAACATAACATGACTCCAAAGGAAGCTGCTAAAGCAGGTGCCATTAGAGGAGGAACAGCCGGCGGATTGCTAGCACTGATAGCTGGACTTGGCGTGTTAATTATTCCCGGTTTTGGGCCGGTGTTAGCGGTTGAATCTGTGCTGGGTACGTTGCTGGCGAGTGGAGCAAGTGCAGTGTTTGGTGGTGTTTATGGTGCTTTTCAAGGTTGGTTTGCTCCTGAAAAACAAGCTAGATTCCATAAGCCAACTACGCCAGAAAAATTTTTAGTGACGGTGGAGGGAACAACAGATGAAATACATAAAGCAGAATCAATTCTCCGTTACTGGGGTGTGCAAGAGTGGCATGTTTATGAATCTACCAAGAGATTCTCACACTAAAGAAGACACAAACGCCGAAGAAGAGCAAACGTAAAGACCTTTTGATAAAAAAACCAAATCTTTGATTTGGTCAGAGTATTACATAGCAAGGAACAGGCAAAGAAAGTCTCTTGATGTCCTAAGGGACTTCCAAGTAAAAAAATATTCCATAGAAGATTGTTGACTGTTAACTGTGAACAGTCAACGCATTAACTGGAATAATTTATTTTTTGGAGTTCCCTAAATTACGCTTTAACTGCTATGGCTTCCAGGTTCTACACAAGGACACTGGCTCTTTGCTGCGCGTGACGTTTGGTAAGTGGCATCTAAGATTTTTATCTCCTGATAGCATTTCACGAAAAAGTTATATCTCACTTTCTGAATTTGGAATTGGTGTGAGTGCATCTCCTTGTCTGTGTGTCTTCTTCCATAAAGTTTTCAACAAAACAATTCTTTCAATTTGGAGATAGAGATGACAGCAGAGACGATCGCTACAAATACTTTTAGCCAGACAACAGAAGATTTACTCAACTATGAATGGCATACTTTGGCAGAACAACAAGTTGTGCAAACCTTAGCCAGCCATTCGCAAGCAGGCTTGAGTGATGAAGAAGCTACCATTCGGCATCAGCAGATGGGTGCAAATCAACTCAGTAGTAAAGCTGCAAAAAGTCCTTGGCTAAAATTTTTAGAGCAATTTAATCAACCGCTACTATACATATTGCTGACGGCCGGAGTCGTGACGCTACTACTGCAAGATTGGATAGATGCGATAGTAATTTTTGGTGTCACCCTGATTAATGTCACCATTGGCTACATTCAAGAATCGAAAGCCGAAGGTGCGATCGCGGCTTTATCGAAAGCTGTCACCACTGAAGCAACTGTGATTCGCGACGGTCAAAAAACTCGTATGCCTTCCACTGAACTTGTTGTTGGTGATTTGGTAGTGCTAGCTTCTGGGGATAAAGTACCTGCGGATCTGCGGCTGTTAACCGTGCGCGGGTTACAAGTTGACGAGTCTGCTTTAACAGGAGAATCTGTTCCGGTGGAGAAAGCAACTCCGGCGCTGGCTGTGGAAACACCATTAGCCGAACGCAACAATATGGCTTATGCAGGAAGTTTCGTTACCTTTGGACAGGCACAAGGAATTGTGATAGCGATCGCAGATAGCACTGAAACTGGTCGGATTTCGCAGTTAATTGAAAGCAGCACAAATCTGAAAACGCCACTGACGCGAAATATTGACAAGTTTAGCAAAACCCTGTTGTATGTCATCTTGGGTTTAGCTGGTCTGACATTTGCAGTGGGATTAGGACAAGGTGAATCTTGGATTAATGTTTTCAAAGCTGCTGTAGCTCTTATAGTCAGCGCGATTCCGGAAGGATTGCCAGCAATTGTCACTGTCACCTTGGCCATCGGGGTTTCGCGAATGGCACGACGTAACGCCATTATTCGCAAGTTACCTGCTGTGGAAACTTTGGGAAGTACCACGGTTATCTGCTCTGACAAAACTGGCACTTTAACCGAAAATCAGATGACGGTTCAGAAGATTTATGCTGGTGGGCAACACTACACTGTTAGCGGTATTGGTTATGCTCCAGATGGTGAAATTTTGATGAATCAGCAACCCGTTGATTTCAGTGCAAATGAACATATTGCTGTTTGGGAATCTCTAGAAGCAGGATTGCTGTGCAATGATTCTCGCATCGAATGGCGAAATGGACAATGGAAGTTAGTGGGAACTCCAACCGAGGGAGCATTGATTACAGCTGCCAATAAAGCAGGATTGACACAAGAGAATATAGAGCAAGAATTACCCAGAATAGATACCATTCCCTTTGAGTCGGAATTTCAATACATGGCGACTTTGCATGAATTGGATGCAAAGCGAAAACTGAATGTGATTTATCTCAAAGGTTCTGTGGAAGCAATTCTCCAACGATGCGATTATATACTTGACCCCCAAGGACAACAGGCTGCCCTCCATCCCGCCGCAGTGGAACGGGAAGTTGCAGATATGGCAAAGCAAGGTTTACGAGTCCTAGCTTTTGCGAGAAAAGAAGTTGCTGCTAAACAATCCTTGGAGCGTCATGAAATCGATGGTGGATTGGTATTTTTGGGACTTCAAGGCATAATCGATCCGCCCCGTGAAGAAGCGATCGCCGCAGTCAAGGCTTGTCAATCTGCTGGCATTCAAGTCAAGATGATCACTGGGGATCACGCCCTCACAGCAGCAGCCATCGCCCGTGAAATGGGAATTTGCTCCGCTGAAGAACAGGTGTTCACCGGAAAGCAATTAACTCAGATGGATGAAAAAAAATTTGCCCAAGCAGCTGAGCAAGGTATGGTATTTGCGCGAGTTGCTCCAGAACAAAAGTTGCGTTTGGTGAAAGCATTGCAACTCAAAGGCGAAATTGTTGCCATGACTGGAGATGGTGTTAATGATGCTCCGGCTCTCAAGCAGGCAGATATTGGTGTGGCTATGGGCTTAGCCGGGGCAGAAGTGGCCAAGGAATCGGCGGATATGCTTTTAACTGACGATAACTTCGCCTCAATTGAAGCTGCTGTGGAAGAAGGGCGCGGGGTTTATCGGAACTTACGAAAAGCGATCGCCTTTTTGCTGCCAATTAACATTGGAGAATCCATGACGATTTTGATTGCCATTCTCCTGGCAACTGTACTTCCCATCTTACCAATCCAAATTCTCTGGCTAAACATGGTCAGTTCGGTAGGTTTGATTGCTCCCCTGGCCTTTGAGCCAAAATCTCGACGGGTAATGCAACAACCACCGCGCAACCCCAGAGAAAAGCTTTTATCGGGTGGTTTAGTCAAGCGCATCTTAGCAATTTCCCTGTTCAATTGGTTGGTAATTTTTGGGGTGTTTCAATGGATACTTCAAACTACAGGCAATGAAGTCTTGGCTCGGACAATGGCAATTAATAGCTTAGTAGCATCAGAAGTCTTTTACCTGCTAAGCATTAGCCAGTTTTTACCATCTCTAATTGCCAAAATCCAAGGTAAAGGTACATCTGTAGCCTACGCACCCGCCATCGGAATTGTGGCTGTGATGAGTTTACAAGTTCTTTTCAGTCAGTGGAACTTGATGAATCAAGTGTTTAATACTACACCTTTGACATCTATCCAAGCTCTTATTTGTCTGGCTATAGGCTTGCCAATAGTGTTCATAGCTCTCATCTTGCAGCATTTCGATCCCCTCAATTAGGGATATTGTGAAGGTGGTTTTGTATTTAACAGGCGTATGTTTTGGTGTTGACTGTTGATTGTTGACTGTTGACTGGGGACTAGGGACTAGGGACTAGGGACTGGTGAGTTATTATTCTCCCATGCCCCATGCCCCTCTATTGCAAGACTTTCTAAGGCACTTCAATGGGAATCAAAGCATTTTCTGGGAAGTGATGACAAAAACGCCCTTCATCGGCAAGTACTAAAATCAGACGTAAGGGATAATCGGGGGGAACTTGCAAATCTGCCCAGGGTACTGCTAACTCTAAACAAGTATTTAAAGCTGCTTGGGCGCGACTAGCACGGGGATGCCATTGATAATTGTCTCCGGCTTCTCGAAAATAAACTGATTGGGTCAGCAAGTTAATTTCTAGAAGATGGTGGAAAAGATAATTCACTGGGGCTGTGTCTGGGACATCTGCCAAGGGAACTGGGCTGTTAACCATTGTTTTGTCTGGATAGTACCACAGCAAATTTAATTCTGTTGGTAAATTCTGCCCCGGCACAACACCATTTTTAAAATCCACCCGCAAATAGAAATTTAGGTGATCCACTCCATACCAAAGTCGCTGAACAACACTGCTGTTGTGCATTGTTCCCCGCGCCCCACCAATTTCTATGCGTCCAGCTTTGTCCCAATCTTGTTCGTCACCTCTGCCATCAATGATTGGATGAATAAAGCTTTGTGGGCGATGGTCTGCTTGTACTTGGTGAACTTCCACTGGTTGTTTGAGATAAGGTGGTGCAGGTTCATTTAAGGCTTTGTAAATGCCAAACAGATGTTCTCGAAACAACTGGTCAAACACGGCATCTTGATTTGAGGAGTGTCCTGCACCGAACCACCAAAACCAATCGGAACCCTCTGCGGCATACAAGGCTTCCCAAGCTTCTGGGTTATTTTCTTCGGTTGCTTCTGGATGACTGGCTAGTAAATTCCTGGCTTGTGTGAGATAATCCCAAGCACGATTTTTGGCAGGATCGCCGATCCAAGTGGTGAAACTGCCATCGACCCAAGAACCGCTATGTAGCTGTCCTCCGGGGATGGTGGCTGTGGGTGGAAATTGTTCGATAAATTCGGAGACGGTGACGAGTTTCAGGTGGGGTTCGTTGCTTAAGGTTTGATATAAAGCTTCTAGGAAGGGTTTACCGTCTTGGGGATAATATTCCCAGCAATTCTCGCCATCCAAAGCGATGGTCACTAGCCAAGGTTGTTGACTTTGGCTGTCTCTTTGCATTTTGGCGATCGCCTGCAAATGTCCTACCAAATCCGCAGCTGCCTGTTTTGCTGGCATAGCGCCGTAGGTAAAGCCAATCAAATCTGATAATCTATGGTCGCGAAATACAATTGACAAGTCACCTGCTGGAGTTTGCAGGCGATAGGGTTGGTATAGAAGTTCTGGTTGCTGTACATTTCCTGCCCCATCGCGATGGAAAAAGTGTTTTAGCGTCCATCCCAAAACTGCTTCATCTGAGCATATCCACTTAAATCCTTGGTCAATAATGTATGGAAGTATCTCTGGGCTTACTGATTGTTCAGAAGGCCATAAACCACGGGGTATTTGTCCAAAACGGTCTTTATAAAAGTTCCAAGCTTTTTGTAAGTGACGCGGGATATCTTCTGCCCACTTAAAACGCTGTCCGGGTAATGTCATATTTGGCACGGCTACCCGACCAGAATTAGTATCAGCCAGCAAAGGTAAAATCGGGTGGGTGTAGGGCGTGGTGGTAATTTCTAACTGTCCTGCCTCCTGCATTTTCCGATGTTGGGGAACAATACGAGCCAGGATTTCTCGCTGTTTGGAATAAATGCGCTGGCGATCGCTTAATGTAAAATTCCGACCCTGCTTTAACCAAGTGGCAATTTGCGGGTCATCCCAAAACAGTGGATCGATCCAAGCCAGATTGTGCCAAGCTAACAAATCGCTATAATCTGACAGCTGCCAATTTGCCAAACACCAACTTGCGCCTTTTTCTTGCCTTTGGTGATACAATTCACCATACCGCGGATGAGGATCGATTAGGGTGTGGTGATTGGCATCAAAAAAGTGTTGAATAATAAATTCCCGCTGTTGCTGGGTAAGCTGATCCTCTGGTGTCAGGCTAGCGGTGAGGTAAGGGTCAAAGGCAGTACCAGCAATATAATCTTCCAGTTGCAATATCAGTGATGGTACTAAATTTACCGTTTGGTGTAACTTAGGATACCGTTCTAGAATTAATATCAAATCCAAATAATCTTTAGTGCCATGCAAACGTACCCAAGGTAAGCGGTACTGCTGGCTAGGAGATAACGAATTGCCGCTGCCAGGAGATTTGTACAGCGGCTGATGTTGATGCCAGATAAAAGCTACGTACAGGGGATAAGACATAAGGAGTGATTGGGGATTGGGGATTGGGAACTAGTATTAATGTTGAAGAAGAATCATTCGTCAGAATTCAGGAATCAGAACCAATTAGTTCGGAGTACACCCGCCACTAATTGTAGACCGCTAAATTTTCACTTTTAGGGGGTCTTAAACCCACTTATTCAGCGCCAGTCATACAGAATTCAGCATAAATTCTAACTGCTGACTCCTGAATTCTATTTAGATAAATTATGAATGAAAAAATCCATTGTTCTTGATTCAATAGCGATCGCTCATTCTTCCTAGTATCCAATCCCCAGTCCCCAGTCCCTAGATTACTTGTTCAACTTCTTCAATTTCGGGAATCATTTCCCGCAGGCGGCGCTCAATACCCATTCTCAAAGTCATTGTAGAACTTGGGCAAGAACCACAAGCACCTTGCAACCGCAGTTTGACAATGGGGCCATCAAGTTCTACAAGTTCCACATTACCACCATCAGATATCAAATAAGGGCGCATTTCATCTAGGACTGTTTCAACGTTATCAATTGTGAGTTCCATAGTTTTAGACCTACTCAGTTAGGGATGGGCATGGGGCATAAAGCATAGGGCATGGGGTATAGGGCATGGGGCATGGGCTATAGTACCTCTGCCGATTTACTCCTGTGCTTTCCTTTTTCCCAGTTTATGTACCCTATGCATCGTTACTCATTACCCATTATCCAAAATTTTGTTTTCCAGCTTTATTAAATAGATCCTAAATCTAATTCTCACTAGATTGCTAGTTGTCAATTTTTCATGACTGGAGATGGGGCATAGGGCATGGGGCAGAGGGGAAAAGCTCATCTCTCCCTCCCTACCTCCTTATCTCCCACCCTGCTCTTTTGCGCTAGCGTCTCCCAAAGAGAAGCTAAAGCTACATCCCTCCAGTCAACAGTCAACCTTCAACCGTGGCCATTTTTTATTGAACCGCTTTCATTCGATGAAACTATCACTGGTTGTTGATACAGTGGCACGGTGAATGTAACTGTTGAGCCAAGTCCTTCACCAAGACTGTAGAAATGTACTTCACCACCCATTGCTTCTACTAGCTTCTGGGAAATTGCTAGCCCTAAACCTGTGCCACCATATTGGCGAGTACGGGAGCCATCCACTTGAGAGAATAATTGAAATAGTTTATCTTGTTTGTCTAAGGAAACACCAATACCAGTGTCGGCTACCCGCACTCTCACCATTCCTGGAAATTGCTGTCCTTGAAATTGCGGCTTTGCCTTTTTGAGTACTAAATCGGCGCTGACGGTGATACCGCCTTCATGAGTAAATTTAATGGCGTTGTTCACCAAATTCAGCATCACTTGTAACAATCTTTGGTAGTTACTTTGGACAATGATTTCATCGGAGGTAGCTGGCATTTGCATCTGGAAGCTGAGGTTTTTCATCTCTGCTTGAGGACGCATGAAATTTTCTACGTCAGTGAAGAGTTCGCCTAGTTTGACTGGGGCATAGGCTAATTCCATTTTGCCGGCTTCTATTTTGGCAATGTCTAAAATATCGTTGATAATATGCAGTAAATGTATTGATAACTGATGAGCTTCTTCTAAAAACTGATTTCTTTCTTCTGCGTCATCTGTCATGCCTTCTAAAATCAGTTTTAAAAAGCCAATCATTCCATTGAGGGGAGTACGAATTTCGTGGGATACATTGGCGAGAAACTCGCTCTTGAGGCGCGAGGCCTCTTCTGCTTTTTGACGCGCTTCTTCTAATTCTTTATATAAAGTAGCATGAGCGATCGCTGTTCCTAATTGATCTGCTGCTTCTTTTGCTAATTCTAATTCCGAGTCTGTTAACGTGTAGCATTCATCTTGCCAACTTAAAACCACTAATCCATTGGCTTGGTCTTGATAGCAAGTTGCAACTACCAAAGTTTTGTGTTGTCCAGATTCAGTGTATCCAGACCCATCCATGACGATTGGTTCTAAGGTTGTTAATGCCTGAATAAAAGCTGGTTCAGAACCTATATCTATTTCTGAGCCAATCATTGACCTCAGTTCTGGCTGGTGATACTCAGCTTTAACCTCTACTTTTGTATGACAAGGCTGATAAGGACAAATAATGCAGCGTTCTAGCCGCAGTGCTTTTCCTAAACTATCTACTGTTTGCTGCCAAATAATGTCTAAATCCAATGTCCGCCGAATATTTCTCGTAATTCGATTTACCAATTTTTGGTGTTGCTGCGAACGTAAAGCCGCCTCTATTTGTGCAGGCGCTTTTACTCCCACACCCAATTGTTTTTTGTTGAGTGTAGCTTGTAATAACCGTCCCATCACTAAAACTGTAGTGGCAGACGTTCCCAAACTTGGCATAATCGGACTGATTGTTAAGTCCAACTCAAATAATTCCTGATGATGACTAAACCAGCACTGAAACCTTTCTGGCACCAAATTCGTCAAAATTCGGTGTAATCGTTCCAAATAGGCAACCTTATCCACAGGAGCAAAGATTTGAGTCTGGTTGAGTTCATCAACTATTTTTTCGGTCTTTAACCCCAGGAGTTCGCTGTGCTGCCAACAAAAGGTCAGATAGCGCCCTGCCCCATCTTGCGTGTACACCAACTCGGCTCCGAGAGTCGGCAATGAACCATCAGTTTTACTGTTACTGGTAATAGATTCCAGATTTTGAGAAAAAATATTCGGCAATTGGGATTTGGCAGTAATAGTCATTAATTGAGTTGGATAGACAAAGGGTATCCGACCGGGTTTTTACCAAAGCTGTTCAAATTTTGGCATAAATTTTTACAGCTTTTACATTTTTGATTGAGTATTTCTTGGTGTTTTGAAATTTAAGTTGGCAAACTATACTTTTGTTAAGTAAGATTGACAGCTAATGTAATGATGTCAATCGTTCCATTCCCCACGAGGAGGAACGGGAGTACGCACAGGCGTGCGAGTTAGTTCATCATCTCTTAAAATTTCGCCCCGCAACCACTGACGAATTGCCACCTCAATCACTTTGCTGGGATCGTTAGTGAGATGTTGAATTTGCTCTAGTAATTCTGAGTCTAGGCGGACAGCAATTTCTACCTTATCGGCTCGTGTGTTATCCGCGTCGGCACGTTTGTGTTGCATATTCATAGGTTTATATACTCTGAATTGGTTTTGTTTAAAGCTTTGTAAAGTAGTTATATTCATAATTTGGGCCAATTCACTGAAGAATCTTCGAGGGTATAGTTACATAGTTCCCCGAAATAGCACCAAAGTAACAACTTTAAATTTTAGGTCGCATTTTTCATATAACTGACTAGACAAGAGCTTTCTAGAAGTTTTGCCGATGATTCAGTGACTCCGGACAATTACGGGTGGCAATTGTCCACGATCCCTACATGTACTTATTTACATTTATTGTACGCTTCCAGCTGATGAATACTAGCACCGACAAATAGACTTTCATAATATTCTTAAAAGTCCACCTATTTATCTGGAAAGTTAAAGATGGAATGAAGAGGGGCAGGGGGCCTGGGGAGATGG
>NZ_JACKZU010000030.1:0-35606 GCF_014222165.1 Nostoc sp. 2RC | reverse complement strand
GGGAGCAGGGGGAGAAAGAGTTTGAGCCTTATTTACTTTTCTTTACATAGTTTGGTTTTATTTCACCGACTTACTTACTAGCGATCGCCCTTTGTCAGTTGCGTAAGTTTTCATAACTTAAGAATTTGAGATACTCAAATTTTACAAATTGCCCTTCAAACTGCAAAACATGGGTTAAAAAAAGTATATTTGGTATATTAATATCAATAAAAGTCAAGCAATAAAATGTCTGAATATCTCAGTGGTAAACAGCCAACTACAGAGCAATTAAATCAATGGATTGAGTATTTTCATGCTAACGGATTTCTGGTGATTGAAAATGTGTTGACACCAGAACAATGCGAAGTACTAAAAAATGATTTAGATGAAATTCTCAAGCAAAGTGAAGGTAAAAATTATCAAAAATCCAAGAAAATAATGAAGCGAATGTTCGAGCATTCTCAGCAAAATTTAAATCTTTTTGCCTTAGAGCCAATGGTCACATTTGCAGAACATTTAATTGGTGGAGCAAATGGAAAAGGCTACTCAATGGATGATGGTATTCCTAATGCTAATATAATTCATGTTATTCACAATAACTCATTTAAAATTCCCCCAGAAACTGACGGATTAGCTAAAAATGCATGGCATCAAGACGACACACCCCATGCACTTTCACTTGATGGCAAACCCTTAACTAACATTCGCTTGAATGTTCTTGCATTTACAGTGAATTACTACCTGACGGATGTATTAACCCAAGAAAATGGCCCCACCCAAGTTATTCCAGGATCTCATTTGTTTGGTAAGTTATGTGACGGCAATATTTCAGGATATGAAGACCAAATTTACAGCTGTTTAGGAGGAATGGGTTCTGCCGTTTGTTTTAACAATCAGGTATGGCATAGAGGCTCTAGAAACTCTTCCTCTATCACTCGCTACATTACGCAGATTACCTATGCCAAAAGACTGGTTGGACACAAATATGCACCTTTTATGAACTATCAAATGCCTAGTCACTGCTACGAACAAGCAGATCCAAAATTAAAGCAACTATTAGGATTTCTCCCCAACGGTGCGTATGGGTAGAAGGAAGTGTTGACTGTTGACTGTTGATTGTTGACTGTTGACTGGGGAGTTATTATTCTCCCCTACCCATTTTCCTTGTCTCCCTTGTCTCCCTTGTCTCCCCACCTCCCCACCCCCTGTATATGAAAAGACTATTTCAGAGGATTTTCACTGAATACCGAGTAATTTGGGCTGTTTTGCTCTTGGCTATAGGACTGGTGGTGACGCTAGGGCTATCGCTTTCCCAAGGAGCAGTACCTTTGAGTATGTCTGAGTTTTGGCAAGCGATTCTTCACCAAGGCGATCCGGCTAAACAGATAATTCTCTGGGATTTGCGTTTACCGCGCATTTGTGCGGCTCTGATTGTCGGTGCTGCTTTGGGGATGTCGGGAGCATTACTGCAAGGAATGTTACGCAATAGTCTTGCCGATCCTTTTATTCTGGGAATTTCTGCGGGTGCAGGGTTAATTGTAATTTTGATGATTGTCTGGCAAATATTTCCCATTGCCATCCCTCTAGCTGCTTGGATAGGTGCAATCTTGACTTCGGCCATCGTAATTTTACTCGGTCGTGCCGGGTCAGGAATTTCAGTGGAGCGATTGATTTTAGGAGGTGTGGCTATTAGTTCATTGTTTGGTGCAGTGCAAAGCACCTTGCTGTTGTTAGCAGAAGACGGTCAAATTCAAATTGCTTTGAGTTGGTTAGTTGGTAGCCTGAATGGCCGGGGTTGGCAAGAAATTTCCACTGCTAGTCCTTACATCATAGTTGCATTAGTGGGGGGATGCTTGTTGGCGCGATCGGTGAACGTGTTGGCTTTGGGAGATGATTTAGCTGTGGGATTGGGAATTTCATTAACGCGATCGCGCCTTTTAATTGGTGGTGTCGCCACATTATTAGCCGCAGGTGCAGTCAGCATCAGCGGCTTAATTGGATTTGTCGGTCTTGTTGTCCCTCACGGTGTCCGCCTCCTCGTTGGCACAGACCACCGCTTTGTGTTGCCACTTTCCGCCCTTGCCGGTGCATGGTTACTCACCTTTGCAGATTTACTCTCTAGATTAGGAGCAGTAGAACTACCAGTAGGTTCCGTCACCGCCTTGCTGGGTTCACCCCTGTTTATCTGGTTGCTTTATCGCCGTTCTGCTGGTTTTAATAAATTTTGATACAAATGGTTTCTTTAACTCTTACAGGATTAGGCACAGGTAACCGAAAATCGTAGACGCGGAGCGGCTTGCCGCAGGCTACCGCAGAGGACGCAGAGGGCACGGAGAAATAAGAGTTTCAGAGAGTTATTGCGTAAGTCCTGAGAAGTAAAAATAAATGATGAGTTAGAAGTTGTTTATTCTCACTCATCCTTAATAAAGAGTTAGGAATAAATAACTCCTAACTCCTAACTTTTAACTTTTCACACCGTACAACTCAATTCGCCTGCTTTTTGGCTAAAGCGGCGATTCTCCCGATAGTCTACTGGACAATCTATGACTGCGGGTACATCTTGAGCTAGGGCTTCTTTGAGTGTGGGAATTAAATCTAAAGCTGATTCCACTCGGTAGCCTTTTAAACCCATACTTTCGGCTAATTTGACAAAATCAGGATTGCCAAAATGTACAAAAGATGAGTTTCCTTTGCCAAATTGATTTTCTTGTTTCCACTCAATTAATCCATAGCCACCGTCATTAAAAATAATGGTGACAAAGGGCGTACCGACACGCAAAGCGGTTTCTAATTCTTGGCAATTCATCATGAAGCCACCATCGCCGGTGACCGCAACAATTTTGCGGTTGGGATGCACGAGTTTTGCTGCTAATGCACCAGGAATCGCAATACCCATTGCGGCAAAACCATTGGAAATAATACAAGTATTGGGGCTATGACAGTGATAATGACGCGCCATCCACATTTTATGTGCGCCAACATCAGAGATGACGATATCATCTGGCCCCATGACTTGCCGTAAGTCATAAATTAACTTTTGCGGTTTAATGGGATATCCGTCATCATGGGCGTACTGTTCGTAATCAGCACGAATATCTGCTCGTAAACTAATAGCAAAGGGATCGGGTTTTCCTTGTCGGTCTGCTAATTTTAAGATTTCATAGAGGGAATCAGAAATGTCTCCCACCACTTCGGCATCAGGAATATAACTGCTATCAATTTCTGCTGGATTTAACCCTATATGCACAACTGGGATTTTGCCGTCACGATTCCATTTTTTGGGAGAAAATTCTATCAAATCATAGCCGATCGCTATTACTAAATCTGTATTATCAAATCCACATGTAATGAAATCTCTTTGTTGTAATCCCACTGACCACAATGCTAATTGATGTGTGTAGGGAATAACACCTTTACCCATGAAGGTATTAGCCACAGGTATATTCAGTAAGGTAGCAAATTGCGTTACGGCATCACTAGCTCTAGCGCGAATTGCTCCATTTCCTACTAAAATTAATGGGTTAACTGCTTGAGAAATTGCTGCGGCGGCTGCTCGAATGCTAGCAAAAGAAGCATAGGTTTTTTCGCTATTATCCTTACGCAAAGGTTTGCCTTCTACAGGCATAGCAGCAATATTTTCTGGTAAATCGATGTGGACTGCACCAGGTTTTTCCGATTGCGATCGCTTAAATGCTTTTCGCACTACTTCTGGTGTAATACTCGGCCTAACAATTTGCTTATTCCATTTAGTCACAGGTGCAAACATCGCCACCAAATCTAAATATTGATGGGATTCAATGTGCATTCTATCTGTTCCCACTTGACCGGTAATTGCTACTAAAGGCGCACCATCGAGGTTGGCATCTGCTACCCCAGTCATCAAGTTGGTAGCCCCAGGGCCGAGTGTCGAAAGACACACCCCGGCTTTTCCCGTTAGCCGTCCGTAGACATCCGCCATGAATGCCGCACCTTGTTCGTGACGAGTGGTAATAAATTGAATCGAAGAATGTTTAAGTGCTTCTAAAACGTGCAGATTTTCTTCACCTGGAAGTCCAAAAACGTATTGTACTCCTTCATTTTCTAGGCACTGCACCAAGAGTTCTGCTGTATTCATTATTATTTCCTGACTAGCGACAATATTAAGTTAGGAGTTAGGAGTTGGGAGTTAGGAGTTAGGAGTTGGGAGTTTGGAGTTGGGAGTTAGGAGTTGGGAATTAGGAGTTGAGAGTTTGGAGTTGGGAGTTTGGAGTTGGGAGTTAGGAGTTAGGAGTTGGGAATTAGGAGTTGAGAGTTTGGAGTTGGGAGTTTGGAGTTGGGAGTTGGGAGTTGGGAGTTGAGAGTTACGAGTTGGGAGTTGGGAGTTGAAATTAATAGTTCCTCACTCTTAACTTTTCACTCCTCACTCTTAACTTTTCACTCCTCACTCCTCACTCCTAACTCCTAACTCCTAACTTTTCACTCCTAACTTTTTATCACTTCACCCACACGGTTTTAACATTGACAAATTCATGTATACCTTGGATACTCAATTCTCTGCCATATCCAGAACGCTTAATACCACCAAAGGGCAATCGGGGATCGGATTTGACCATACCGTTGATAAATACGCTACCGGCTTGGATTTCTTCAATCAAGCGATGGCGTTCTTGGTCGTTGGTTGTCCAAGCGCTTGCACCCAAGCCAAAGGGGGTATCATTAGCGAGTTTTATGGCAGCATCGATATCTGGAACCCGAAATAGCATGGCTACTGGGCCGAAGAATTCTTCTTTGGCAATTGGTGTGTCGGGCGGAATATCTATGATAATGGTTGGCGGATAAAAGTTTCCTGGACGATCTGATAATGGATGTCCACCGATGAGGACTTTGCCGCCGCTTTTGGTGGCGGTTTGCACTTGCTGGTGTAAATCCTGGACAATGCCAGGAGTTGCTAGTGGCCCGATATCGGTGTCTGGTTGCATGGGATCGCCCACTTTCAGCGCCTCGAATTTATCTAACAACAATTTTTCAAATTTGTCAGCGATCGCTTGTGCGACTATAAAACGTTTGGCTGCAATACATGATTGCCCGTTATTCAACATCCGCGCTGTAGTAGCTGTGACAACTGCTGCTTCTAAATCAGCGCTTGCTAACACTATAAACGGGTCGCTTCCTCCCAATTCCAAAACGGTTTTTTTAATTTGTTTACCGGCGGCGATGGCGAGGGATATGCCTGCTGGTTCGCTTCCTGTTAAGGTGGCGGCTTTGATTCGGTCATCTGCCATTAAGTCGGCGACTTTAGCAGCCCCAATCAATAAAGTTTGAAATACACCTTCTGGAAAACCCGCCCGGTGAATAATTTCTTCAATTGCCAAGGCGCACTGCGGCACGTTGGAAGCATGTTTGAGTAAGCCGACATTTCCCGCCATGAGGGCGGGGGCGGCAAAGCGGAAAACTTGCCAGAAGGGGAAATTCCACGGCATGACTGCCAGAATTGCCCCTAAAGGTTGATAGCGAACAAAACTATGGCTAGCATCGGTTTTGACAGGAACATCAGCCAAAAAACCAGGGGCGTGTTCGGCGTAGTAACGACAGACAGTGGCACATTTTTCCACTTCACCGATGGCAGCTTTCAAAGGTTTACCCATTTCTAGAGTCATCAACTTGGCAAATTCCGCTTTGTCTTGCTCTAAAATATCGGCAGCTTTTTCTAACCAGTGCGATCGCTTTTGAAAACTAGTCTGGCGATAGCTTTCAAAAGCCCGATTCGCCAAATCGAGTTTAGCGTCAATTTCTACATCATTGAGTGGCTCAAAGGTTTGAATAGTTTCCCCAGTGGCGGGATTAATCGTGGCGATCGCCATTACCTGACCTCCCGTTAACAAATAGCTCGACTGTTGGCTTCCTAGTGTTACACAGATCTATTCTGGAAGCCACCACCAAAATTCTAGTCTTTTACTCAAGAAGTGGTTGTTAAATATTACAGTTTCGCAATTAAAATTGAAGTAATATATACAATTTATTCGTGTATTTATACTTAAAGCTCAGTCTGAGGAATTTCTTGTCGAGAATTTTTATGCACCTTGAAAGGGCTACCCATCGCTACACCTAATGTTTGACACAAGCATCGTCGTAGACATCGCTCAAATTACAGAATTCAAGGTGCGGCGCTTGGCAACAAGACACCCTACATATACATCTTAAGTTGAGTAGTCTTTTAGTTAACAAGTAGCTACTTAGTGTTGTAATTTCACAACTATTTTTGAAATAAAATATATCAATCAAGAAAAAGTCAGAATTTAATTCAGAATTCGAGGAGTTAAGCCATGACTCAAGCCTTACGCAAACTAGTTACATTCGATGAATTCGTTGCTAAATATCCAGATAACACAGGAAAACGTTACGAACTATATGATGGAGTAGTTGTTGAAATGCCGCAACCAACAGGTGACCATGAAGAGATTGTTGTATTTTTATCTACAAAAATTACTTTAGAATATAGTCGCCTTAATTTGTCCTATGGTATACCAAAAACAGTATTAGTTAAACCAATTGAGAACGAATCAGCTTATTCGCCAGATGTGCTAGTTTTAAATCTTGCTAATTTAGTTAACGAACCTCTGTGGAAAAAACAATCAACTGTTACCCAAGCAGCATCAATTTCTTTAGTAATTGAGGTAGTCAGTAGTAATTGGCGTGATGATTATCTAAAAAAATACGCTGACTATGAAGAAATGGGAATTCCTGAATATTGGATTGTTGATTATGCAGCTTTGGGCGGTAGAGAATTTATTGGCAATCCTAAACAACCAACTATTTCTGTTTGCTGTTTAGAAGAAGGCGAGTATCGCATTAGTAAATTTCGAGGCAATGACCGCATCCAATCGCCAACTTTTCCAGAGTTGAATTTCACCGCAGAGGAAATTTTTCGCGCTGGTACAGGCGTTTAATTTTAGATTTTGGATTTTAGATTTTGGATTAATTCCATAGATTTTTATTGCTTGCGGATTGTAGTGGCGTGTTAATGTTCAAGATACTCAATGACTGCCTCAAAATCTGCTATTCTTCTATTAAATCGATTAAGCATTGCTTGTGCTAATTATGGTTTGGCGTGGAAAAAATACTACATAAAAAATATCTACTGTTGTAGCCTAAAATCTTTCGATGAGTTAAATTTTACATCTTTTTGACCTTTAATAAGCTCTGCATTGCAGCTATATATCATAATATTATCGTTTCCATTTTTTATTTTATAATTATCAATAAGTCTTTTCCAATTTAAAATAATCATATTTTCATTTGTTGAAGAATCTTTCTGTAAACCAATTAAAGATTCTATATCTTTATTTTCATTTGTCAAAGGTTGTAATTTTAATTTTTTTAATGCTTGATTTAAAGTATTCCAAACATTTTGAATCCTAATAACTCTAGAAACGTGGCCTTTTGAATGTTCAACAATAAATAATTCGTAAAATTTATTTTCAGTCGCTAACTGATTCCATTCAGAAGGAGTAAACCTTACTGATTTACTACTAATAGTTTTAACCTCTATCTTAAAATATTCACCATTTATACGTAATAAATAGTCATGATCGTATTCCTTTCCTCCTTTTTTTTCCAGTTTATAATTTATTTCATTATTATAAATTTGATTATAGAATAACTCAGCAAGTTTTTCTCCTGGCTCTCCCCATTTCGGGTCACCTGTTCCATCTTGTTTTGTTGTATCTTTCACACCCTCAGTTTCAGGTTGTTGCGTGTCTATTACTTCACCCAGATTAAGATCATTAATAATCTTTTTTACCCAATCAATTTTTTTCAATTTATCTTCTAATTCCGAAGATAAACTACCATCTTTTAGCTTTAGATAAGTCAGATAATCTTTAACCGCTAACTTTTGGTGTTCTAATTCAATCATATTAATCCATTGGATCAATTTTTCTTCTCCGATACTTAATTTTTCTTGGCGACAAGCATAGAAAAATTCTAATCCTTTAGAAGGGTAATCTTTATTTAAAACACAATCATCTGGTGCAAAAGCAGACAAATGCCTTTCTTCTATATCTTTACTATCCACAACTAGTAGATTGTTGCTATGATGGTAAGTCTTAGCTTTACTTAAAAAACTAACCCTACTTAGCCAATGAATTAATTCTTGATATTCTGATAAACTATTCTGTTTAATATCTTCTAAGCTATTTTCATTAAGTAACTGACCTATCTGTTGTGCTATTTGGATATCAGCTTGAGAATTGTTTAATTGCCATTGTAAAACTTTCAGCAGGTTTAGCTTTGTTGTATTAAACTGTTGTTTAATAGGAGAATATGAAATAAGCTGCTGGAATTTATCCCATTCATTACCATGAATAATCGTGTGCTTTTCACAATTATCTCGAACACTTTGCCATTGAAAAACGTGATTAAAAATATCCTCTTTTTTCAAGAAATTATCAACAATATAGCGAATATCTTGAGCTAAAATTAGCTGTTGATAATCTCCCCATAAACCATTAGGTAATGCAGGGCAAGTAGTTAAAAAATATCCCATCCCTTTATTGCCAGAAAGTATTTCCCGAATTAGGGTAGATTGCTGATTTAATGTTTTTACTGCTAATTCATCCCAAATTAGTTTCCAAAATTCATAATGAGTTGTTCGACGAAGTTGTAAAATTTCTTTAAATTCTTCCCAATTATTTTGAGCAATTGTAAATAATTTGCATAACTCATTTCCTAATTGAACGCCTAGTTCTTTTGCGAGTTTATCGTTTTCCTCATTAGGAATAATTTTTGCTCGACCTGTATTCAGATAAAATGAGGCATTAATTATAAAACTTAAGCCTAATCTTTCTTGGGTTGGTGCTGTTACCCAGATATTAGGAATGGCATTAGGTAATGAAGCACGCAATTTACCTTCTTTTTCATCTAAAGTAATTACAAAATTTCCATAATTACTTAACTTTAAGCATAAAGCATTAGTTTTAAATTCTCCAATACTTACTTCCCCTATTTCAATGCTTTGTTCTTCTGATAAATGTTGAGGTTGCCAACTTATAACTGTTTCATCCTGTTTAACAAAATAACATTTTTTAATTCTTTTTGCGAAAATCAGTAATAGCCCTACCAACTTTTCAAACTCTTTAATTGTATTATCTACACATATACCACTTTTAATTGTATCATCTACAGATATACCACTCGAACTTTTATCACTTGTTTCAACGGGTAAATATATAGCTGTTCCATCAAATATATTTCGATTATATTGCTGTAACTTTCTCTCAAGCTTATCCCGCAAAGTAGTTAACGATTTACTCTCACGATTCGCTCCCAGCGGACTAGGAACTAACCCGCCAACAATCTTAAAAGCGATACGATTACTAAAGACAGAAGGCTCTCTACAAATCAAATGAACACTTTTAAAACCTAATCCAAATTTACCTGTAACTTCAGAAGTTTCTAAATTATTACTATTATTTTGTTTATCGGAATAGTTGAACGATAGCATTTTTTCTAAATCTTGTGCAAATCCCTTACTTCTATAGTCATGTAAAGGATAGTCAGGATGGACAAAACAATTTATTGGCCTACCCCAATACATCATAGTAATAGTATTTTTATCAATTTCAATAATAAATTTTTTGCGTTCAGTTGATACTGGCTGTCCTTGAGCCATCATTTCTAATTCAACTAAAGCATCATCGGCATTTTGAAATATTTCAAAAGGAATATTTGTCAATTGATAACCGTACTGTTTTATTTTGTCTCGAACCGCTTGTAATAAAACATCAGACGCAGTGTTTTCTGAGCTATTTTTTTCTAAAATACTACCTAGCTGTTGTTTTAGATTATAAATATTTTGATCGATACTACTAAAGTCTCTATTGTAAGTTCGATATTCCTCACGCTTAGATACAGCTTTATTTAATTCCAAAAGAATTGTATTGATTTGTTCATTTTTATTATGAACTCCTAAAAATTTGATGATAAATGGTGCGCTATCCAGAATTACATTACGGATTACTGGTACATCTAGCTGCTCAGATTCCGTTAAACCTGCCCAAACTCTATCTAAAGGTTCACTTTCATCTGTTACTTGATAAACATTTTGAATTAAATTTCTAGCAGATTCTTTTAATAAATTAGATAATTCTTCTCTATTATATTCTGAAGGATTAAGTGATGATAATATTAACTTGGTGGTATGGCGATCCAATTTATTAACAAAAATACTTTCAGATCTTCCTTGCTTTTTATTAGCAGTGAAAGAATATCCACTAATTAAAGATGGTACTTGTTCTGTATTTCCTGCGGATTCAAATACTGAAAAAGACCGAGGTGATACTATCCCTAATAATCTATCATAAACTAAATCAAAATCTCTATTTCTTAAAAGAGTTTGTGCTAATTCTTTGAGCTTTTGATTATCTTTAGCTATTAAACAAATAAAGGCACCGATGGCTTCTGAATAAACATGATAATGCCAATCTTGAAAATATTGCTCTAAGTTTACTGTATTTTCTTGCTCTTGTCTTTTATCTTGTTGTTGAATAATTTGTTGCTGTTCTGCTTGTGAAATTCGATCTAAATAACTTGTTATTATCTCTTCTTGTGTTGCATCTAAGATATGAGATTCAGCAATATTAGGAATATTAACACATAATTCTTTCGGAGATTTCCATTGACCTAAACGATTGAGCAACAATATATTAGGTATAATTGCAGTACCAAAATTTTTACTATTAACAGCTAGAACTAGATATTGATTATAAATTTGAATAGCTGTTGTATCGTTGAATTTAAAGGACTCAGATAGCCAACCCAATAAATTAAGTAGCCTTGACTCTTCAATAGGTTGTAAAATATGAGGTAATATGTACTGTTTAAAATTTTCCTTTCCTAATATTCTTACTACTCGCTCAACTAATTTCCATATAGGTAAAATGTTCTTACTAATCCCACGAAATACCCCTAAAGCATTGTCCAAAGGAAATTCATCTTTTGGAAAATCTCCTAAATAATATTGAGTAAATTGAGATACTATATTACTAACAACTATTAAAACTTCATTACCTTTAATGAAGAGTTGATTATTTAACCATTTTAAAGCATTTTGATTATCTCGAATTTCATAGTGTAGTTGTGATACTGTTATTAGATCGGTATTTGATACTTCATAAAGAATATTTTGTATCTCGGACTCTAATTCAGATTCAGGTATGTAGAGAACCTGAGATGGTTTAACAAGTGTATTATCAGTAGTAATCAACCACTGGGTTGATTTAAGAAGAGAAATGATTTCGCCAGATAAAATCGATGGTTTTTTAGCTATTATAATGAGGATTACTTTATATAAACATGGTTGCCTTTCTAAAACATCCCGCAAAATATCTTCTTCGAGACATTCGCTAAATAAACTAGATATAGATTGATAGTTTAATCCAAGTCTTACCAAATTAGACGGTAAATGATAACCTTCATTTAATTGAATTAAATCCTGTTCATAGTGCCTCAAATAATCAGGATATTTTAGAATCTGTTTAGGAGCGATCGCCTGACCAGATGATAGCTTTAACCATGCTGCTTCTTTTAATTTATCACGATATTCACGTTTAATATCAGGGTAAGACTGCCAAATATTTAAAATTAATTCTGTATAATCATGAGTATTAAATGATTCCAATAATACTTTCATTGCAGCAGAAGCATTCCATTGGAGAATCCACCCTTCTTCTTGTAAATGTAAAATATTAGAATTATGTCTAATTAAAGTTACCTTCTCTAATAATTTTGGACTCAACAACAATTGCTCATCAGAATTTTTCAAAAATTGCTCATGAAAATTTTTCAAATATGTATTTTCTGTAATGCAGACTAAATTTCCTTTAAGAGTTTTATGCAATGGTAGCGATTTCCATAAGTTTTTATTTTCAGGATTTTTACCTATTTCATTCAATATCTCTTTTCTTTCATCATCATTCAGTTGTATTTTGCCAAAAATTTTAACAAAATTACTCGATTCTGTTCGTAATTTATTTAATAACTTTATTACAGCATCAGAAGTTAAACGACTGATACCAAATTTATCAAATTTTTCTTCAGAAATTAACCCCGATAAAGCCGGATGAATTAATCGCCATGACTCATTTGTAATTGATAAAACCTGTTGAGTTAATTTTGCCCATAAAGAATCAGATTCTGAAATAATATATAGTGTTTCTTCGCTATGGTATTTCTCAATCTGTCCATGTAGTAAATAACGAATTTCTAGAAACATTTAACGTACCTCCTTTAATAATTCAGTTAATAGTTGCTTTCGGCGATCGGGTTTAGCTAAGGCTGGAGTTTTACTTAAGCTACTCTTGCAGGTATCTACATTACAAATGACAGGAGAAATATTTTCATCATTTTTAAGTAAATCAGCTATTTTGCTATCAACTATAATAGGTTGAATATTTTCAGTAGCTTCTACTAATGAATTTATTAAACTTTTGTTAGATTCTTTAAATAAAATAGATTTACGTTTGAACTCTTGAAATTGGTGATAAGAGTAAAAAATAGCTGTCTTTTGGGGATATTGACTTCCGATCAGGCATCGCCAATATGGGTTTGTTGACAAAATATTAATGATATAATTCTTAGATAAATTAAGAAAATCTTTGACTATTCGCTCTATATTTTTGGTGTTTTCTCCTTGTTTTTCCCAGCGAGTAATCAAATCATTTAGGTTTGATAAAAAAGTTTTGGCATCTTGAAAATTCAATTCTTTCAAACTATAATTATGACTGCAATTAAATAATAATTTTGGCAACAGTAATCTACTAACGTTGATTTGCAGAATATGTTTAAAAAGGTTTTCAGAAGCATCTATATAAAAAACTTCTGAATCTCGAATTAAAGTAATTAAATTTTCTAAACTATTTTTAATTTCTGAATTCAGTTCATTCCACTTTAACTGAATTAATCCTTTTTTAACGAATTGGATTAAATGCTTTTGAACATTATCGCTTTCAATTTTATGAGTTCTAGGATTTTGACAACATTCTTTGATAAATAAAACCAGATAGTTAATGGCGATATGATTATGTAAAATCTTTGCTTCTGATACATTACTCAAGGCATATATAATCTCTGTATCATTCCATCGATCAAATGTTGTATTCTCAAAACGAAGATTAGGGGCGTGTGATAAAGTTAATATATAGTTGCATGATTGCGAGAGTGCCATTATATTAGGAAAAAAATCCCAATTAGGAACTTGTCGAAGTGGTAAGACTTTAATGTTTTTATCTAATAACTTCCATTGCTTACCTTGGGGAGTTATACATAAAACAAACTGTTGGTTTTGGCAGATTTTCTCACGGTTACTGCTATTTGTAAATAACTGAGATTTCAGAAGTGCTTTACAAATTTCTGATATTTCAGATTCAGATAAGCTATTTTCATCAACGAATTTAGCAAAGGTGTCTAAAATACAAGTCAGAATAACTTCATAGAGGTAAAAATTCCATTCTTTTTCTAGCAAAATCCTATCATCATCTCCTGGTTTTTTATTTTTATCGATGTTTAAAGAATTTTTATCCCAACCAAGAACACCTGTGCGGGCAAAATCTACAAAAAAGTAACCATGTAGAGTTAAATAGTAACTGTATTGAGATTGACATTCTATCGCTCGATCTTCTCCTATTGGCAGAAATACAGCTGTTCTCAAAGTAAGAGAGTGTTTGCTATCAGCAAAATTATCATTTAAGCGGCTAAAAACTATTGCATTGTGAGGCTTAATACTTCTAAACTTGCCTGGGAACTCAGAACTTTTAACGAGATTATTGAACTCTGAAGATTCTGAAATTATTTCATGACCAAAAAAATCTAAAATATTTACTCCGTCAGTAATCTGGCCTTTAATTAAATTTTTTGAATTCTGGCCTAATTTGGATAAGCTACAACGACGTTGTGATGTGGGTTTAACTGTAATCTCAAACCTGGGTTCACTTAAATCATTTTCCCAGTAACTAATCTCATTAACTGTTTCTAGCAATGTCATTAATATATTCAGTTCTTTTTTAGTTTCTTTATTGCTTAAAAAATCTGGTATACCTTTGTCTTTGTCAAAAAACTCATTTTCACCATTTTTTATCCAAAGAGGAACACTATCTTCTTGATTTTCTATAGTTCTATGGCTACGTTGTCTGAGAGGTATCCATAGAATAAACCATTTTTCTTGATAATGTTTTTTTTCTAGTATTTGTTGTAAGGCCATTTTCATTAAGTCTTTATCTTCAGGCAAGAAATGATCCCAACCTGCATGATATTTATCTTTATTCATTGCTCCAGCCCAAGGATTAAAAATATTAGACCCAGGGTAGTCTGAATTTTGTGGATCTGGTGCAATATAAAAGAAAGCCTCGCATAAATGAAAAACACTTTTTAAACCCAAACCAAATTTTCCAATGGAGTCTTGTTGGTTTGGTTTGCTACTCCCACCCAGAATATATCTGATTGATTCTGCATTTTTGTTGGTGAACTCACCATTATCCAACATGAAAAGGGCAGGCGATCGCAGCAGTGGATGTGTAGCATCGGGAATACCTTCTATCCAACCGTAGTCTAAACGAGTTGCTTTGGCATCTTCAGCATTTTGTACTAATTCCTTGATAATAGGAAAACCAGGCAAGTAACTTTTTAACAGGTTTTCTGAGAGATATTCAATATCACCAAGTGGATGATGTTCAGCCATTTTTTTATCTGTAATTATTCGTAATTTTTGAGTTATCTGCCAAGTGAAATTAAAAAAATAGTACTTATTTATGAGAATCTTTTTTCACTTTTTCTAATCTTAAATAAGCAGCTAAAGGATTATCTGTAGATAGAACATAAGCCGTCCTATAATCATATCCAGCATCTATTAATCTTTTCCATTCTTGATATCTTTCAGTCTTTTGATTAGACATAAACTTATTGTTTTTTGATTCAGATTATTTCGTAGAATAAAAAAACTCAAATAGATAGTTTTCTCATAGGCTAATGTCGAAAATTAATGTCTATGAGAAATTCACACTCTCGGCGGATATTATTTTTTTGTCAAAATCTTTACTGATTTTTATTCAGTATTACTTTCATAATGGGAGATGTCAATCAATTTTGGATTTTAAATTGTGCATTTGTTCTGTCTTTAACACGGCCAGCGTCTTAAACATCCCTCAAATTCCAGATTTTATTGTCCAGGATACTCAATCACTACCTCTATGGCTAATTTCACAATTCAATAGGAGTTACGCAACAATTTGTAAAAAGCCTAATTCATCGAACCGCTTTCTCTACGAAAGGTTTCCGCCAACGCGCAGCGTCTGGTAGAGAAGAAGCCAAGAATGCCAAGAATCGTAGAGTGTGTGTAAGTCCTATTCAAATATGATTGGTATATCTAATGACTAATAATTGTTGATACTGGCTGCAATTTTGTTTGATAAACTTTGACTAATCTATCGATACCTTTGAAGCGATAATCTCCCATTTCTTGGAAATCTGAAGGTTGTGAAACCATTGCATAAGTAGCCTCGCTAATTACGCATTCACTCGGAGGACAAACTCCTTCCATACGGGCTGCAAGATTAATTGTTGCCCCTAATGCTGTGTAATCTACCCTCTGAGAACTACCAACATCTCCAACCACGGCTTTACCACTATTAATTGCAATGCGTAATTGTAGGGGTTCTTGCCAAAAATTATTGGCATTGAGATGTTTGAGACGAGTGAGCATTCCCTTAGCAGCAGCCACGGCGCGATCGGCGTGATCTAATTGGGTTTCTGGAGCGCCAAAAAATGCCATAATACAATCGCCAATATATTTATCTAAAGTGCCGCCGTAAGTAAATATTTCTTTGAGCATTTCTTCAAATAAATTATTTAATAGTTGCGCGATCGCAGTTGGTGTTAATCTTTCAGAAATCGCTGTAAAACCTACTAAATCCGCAAATAAAATACTAATTTCGCTCTCCGATGGCGCTAAACGTCCATCTGGAGACGCGCCTACAGATATTAACTGATGTACCACTGCGGGAGAATGATACCGTTCTAGTCGGTGACGAATCACTTCTTCAGTTTTAAGTTTCTCTACCAGTAGCCAACGTTGGACGCTGGAAGCCACAAGATTTGCTAAGGCTGAAAAAAAGCTCAGTTCTTCCTCGCCTTCATTTGCCCAATGATAAGAAGAAAGATTAGCATCGGCATAAAGAACGCCCACAACTTTATTTTCATCCCATAAAGGCACTGCCATTGCACTGCGAATGCCTTTGACTAAAATACTCTGTTCGCTGGCAAACCGTTCGTCCTGATGAGTATCACCGGTTTGAATAACGACTTTCTCGTCAAATACCTTTTGGCAGATGCTACGACTAATCCAACTGCCATCAGTAGGCAGATGTTTTTGTTGAGAAACATTTCTAGTGGCAGCATTCACTAATTCTAAGTGCCCGCAACCATTAACATCAATTAATAATGCTAAGCGATCGATACTATCAAGGTAACGAAATACAACTTGTTGCACCTGAGAAAAAATCTCTTCTATGGACGCTGCTGCACAGAGATTTTTGGCGATGTCAACTAAGTCTTTAAGACGGGCAATGGTTTTATCTTTATTGCTGATGTTACCATCTTTACCCTCAGCTGCAATCCATTGCTGCTGTAGTTGTTCGACGTTGTGAAGGATTGTTCTTTGTTCGTTAGTTTCCGAAGTAGCCGCATATTCTGGCTTCAATGTCGATTCTGAAACCGGATTTGTCAGCAGCACTACCAGGCTAACGTTACCCAGCCAAACCACATCGCCGTGATGTAACTCTTGGGGAGACTGTACAAGATATTTATTTACTTGCGTGCCGTTTTTGCTGCCCAGATCTTCAATAGTCCACACACCTCCAGCCGTTTTTGAAATCCTGGCGTGGTTGCGGGATACCCCAGCAAAAGGTAAGTACAAGTTACATTCTGGCAAACGACCAATTGTAAATACATTTTGGTCAACTGCGATGGTTGTCTCGGTATCTCCCTCTTGTAGGCGTAGGGTGAGTTCAGTCATGAGTGTGATAAATCCATTGAAGCTATAGGTGCAGGCAAGTCTTGGGTAAGTTATACCCTACAGGTTAACTCCTCACCTTTTCTTTATGACACTGTTAATTGCATTCCGACAACTGCGTGTATTTGATATTACAGTAAATTAAATGCAAGCAGCCTAGCTGTAAATTAGCGTCAACGTCAGCAAAAATCCACTTAAAATCAGGTTAAATTATGTTTTTAGCTGTTAATCAACAGGCGATCGCCACTTAATCCGTGTCAGAAATTTTGAATTTCCTTAGAACTATTCATCATAACTTGATAAATTCTTCATAAACCAGAATAAAAGTTAGTGCGTATACTATTGTTATTTAATTACAAACAGGGATTTGAAAGCTTTCCGCAGCCAAATTTCTGTTTTAGCTATCCTTAGTAATTTTTAAAACAACCCTCAGGGCACTGCCTTGAAAACTGGCAATATCGGTAATATTTAGTAGGAAAAGTATGAAAAGTAGGATTTTTTGGCAAATGAATTTACTCTGCTGTTCAGAAGTTGTATGTTTATATAATAATCTGCTTTGATTTTTGAACTAAATTAAATATTTGTACGATGCGTCACAGAAAACACTAACATTCATCAATCAAATTCTTTGTTATAGGAAATT
The DNA here is from genome assembly GCF_014222165.1 of Nostoc sp. 2RC. Lineage (NCBI taxonomy): Bacteria > Bacillati > Cyanobacteriota > Cyanophyceae > Nostocales > Nostocaceae > Nostoc > Nostoc sp. 2RC. The sequence goes on along the minus strand of NZ_JACKZU010000030.1, from coordinate 17,946 downwards.
TTAGAAGTGTTGCCTAATATAGCAACCCTATTTCAATTGTTAACAATATCGCTGTTAACTGTTGACTTTTGACTGTCAATAGTCAACAAAACAACCTCTTAAAATTCATTGTTAGAGATTTTATAAAATACAAATAATGTGGTTAAGTACGAGAATAATTCAATCTTTTAATAATTACGAATATAAAGAGTATACAAACAGTCTTGGTTTGCCTAGTAGTTATGAAATTCGGAGTATCGACCCTTGGTGTAATCCACACTTTAGTTATTCGCACAATTTTTATGTAAATTCATTAGGGGAAGTATGGGACTTGCTCGATTGGCTGCCAATTCCGATATCGAACCAGCAATATTATCTATTGTTTGCAGATGCTAGCAAACACCAAATTCCAGAAGATCATCCGAGATTAAAGTTACTGGGATACGATTTATTGGATATGGAAGGCAAATCATCTTTGTGGAACTATCGACCTTGGACAGGAGTATTAAAGCCTTTAATTCAAAAGGTAAATCGATATGGATTATTAACTTGGTCAGATGCTATAACTGCTCAAACTATTCTTCCCCAAGCTTGGCAAAATCATCCTCGTTCTATTGTTAAGATTTGCGCTTTGTTTGAAGTTGTACCTTTAACAGACTATCAAAAATTGCAGAAGAATCCAGAACTAAAAATTCAACACAGGAGTAGAAAACGCCTCCGTAACCTAATTACGAATTAGTCAGTAGAACGCTGTAAATAATTAAAGGTTTGTAGTAAGGACTTTAGTCCTCTCATCAGGACTGTAGGCGGAGCGTTCCCGTAGCCTTACTACGAACTATTTAAGTCAAGCTTTTTACATTACTTCACATATTTTGGTTTTTTCAAGTCGTTCTACTTAATTACGAATTACGAATTCTTAATTGGGTGGTATTTCTAAACCTATTTCACCTAATAATCCTTTGCGAAAATCTGTTAAAAGTTGCCTTGCAGCTCGTTCGACATCACCTTTGTAACGATGCTCTGCTAAGGCTTGCAAATATGCTTCTCCGGTTTGAGATATAGAATCGAGTTGGTAGCGAGACTCTAGCGGTTTTTTTGGTAACAAATCTGTGGCTACAGCTTCTAAATAGTTCAGTAAATCCACTAGCGCTGCTGCTACTAATTGATTATCGTAAGATGCCTCACCGATATCATCACAAATTGCTAATTTCAATCCTGCGTCTTGGTCTTCTAATCTAGCAGGGATGACACCAGGAGCATCAAGCAATTCCAAATGTTCCGAAATTCGCACCCAACGTAGTTGGCGAGTTACCCCAGGACGGGCTGCACTTTCTACTACTCGCCGCCCTAAAAGACGATTGATCAAAGCTGATTTACCGACATTGGGAAAACCAATCACCACAGCCCGCACTGGACGGGGTAACATACCGCGATCGCTTCTTCTTTTATTGATTTCTACTCCAGCAGCTTGGGCTGCCCGTGCCACCTCTGCTATACCTTTGCCATGCTGAGCGTTGGTAAAATAAGGGGTTTCTCCTTGACGTTTAAACCAATCTATCCATAGCGATCGCATTTGCGGCGTAATCATATCTACTCGGTTGAGTATCAACACCCGTGTCTTACCCTCCACCCACTGAGGTATTTGAGGATGGTAAGTCGATAAAGGAATCCGCGCGTCTCGTACCTCAAATACCACATCTACCCGTTTTAGTTGTTCTTTGAGATTCTTCTCGGCTTTAGCAATGTGACCTGGATACCATTGAATGAGGTTTAATTTATAATTCTGGGTTAGGGCCATAATTTTTTATTAACTATCGATTACTAAATTTCTCAATTTGGTAGTGTTTGTTCGTAACTGATAACTGCTCAGGAGTGATTATTCTCTCTTATCTCCCATTTCACCACTTTCTTTGGCTTCGTGTAAAATCAAACGATTGCCATCAGGGTCATAAGCATAAATTTCTCTGCCATGAGAAGCAATGGAAATCTTTCCTGGTGGGGGATAGCCCAAAGCACTTAAGTGGGCAATGGCATCTTCCAAATTACTCACCTCTAAACATAAACTTATCTTACTTTTGGCAAAAACAGAAAGCGGTGAATCAAAAGATATCACTTCAAATTCTGATTTATTGGTGTCTTTTGGTTGAAAAATACCCAATCGCATACTCGGCAAATGAAACTCAGCATATACATTCGGAATAGAAATATCTGCCTTTTGGTTGAAGATTTTTGTGTAGAAATTGACTAAATTTTCAAAGTTAACGGCAGCTATAGTAACAAATACATCAATACACACAAAAGTCATATTTATGTAATGCGTAAGTGGATATAGGAATCCTATTTGATTTTTGAACAAAATTCCGTACACTTTACTCTTTTATCACCCTGTTGCCTATTGCCTATTGCCTGCCTATACAGATTCAGTTCATTAATCAAATGGGACTGCTACATAATTTAAATTTCAAATGAAAATGAACTAAATCACCTTTGTAAGTAGCTTTCAACCCATCCCTTCAAGAGAATTGGCTTTTAGCGATCGCTGTTCGAGCTTTTTGTGTAGGTAGCATACGCAGTGAATATGTCCACTTTACAAGAACTTTCTTGTAATACTCGGTGGAAATGATGGTACAGTACACGTATTACACGTATTAATTGTTTATGACGTATCAAAGCAGTCTACTGCACGAATTGTTGATGAATTGTTTTAGTTCAGAAGCTTGGATATGGTAAATTTTAAAACTAGTATTTTCCTCATTGCCGTTATCTGCATCATCGCCACAGGCTTGGTGACATATCTACTAGGCGGCGTTGATCCAGCACAAATTCAAGCTTGGCTAAACTCTGTCGGCATCTGGGCACCAATTATCTATATTCTGCTGTATGTCGTAGCAACTGTACTAATTCTGCCCTCAACGGCACTTAATTTGACTGGCGGTGCAATTTTTGGCCCGGTATTAGGAACTATCTGGACTAGTTTAGCTGCGATTATTGCTGCAATTGTTTCTTTTACTTTTACCAGGACTATTGGACGTGAAGCAGTAGCCAAAAGATTAGCAGGAAAATGGCAAGCAATGGACGCTGAAGTGCGTCGGGCTGGATTATTTTATATGTTTGCTATTCGCTTAGTCGCAGTTATGCCCTATGGTTTAGTAAACTTCACTGCTGGGTTAACTTCAGTCAGCTTTAAAGATTACGTCATCGGTACAAGCTTGGGTACAGTTCCTGGAGTTTTACCCTTTGTATTATTAGGTAGTTACGGTTTAAAAGCTTTTAGTACAGGAGATTTTTTACCAGTGATATTTGCCTTGTCACTAACTGGAATTTTAGTGGCAGCCGCTACATGGTATCGGCGTCGGCGCACCTTTCCGTCAAAGAATATAGATGTCCTGAAATCATCAAATCATGACACAGAACGTCAAGATGACTGAACTTTATTCTTCTTAGAAGATAAAAATTAATGTCGTGTCTCTTTCTTTCAGAATCAAGTCAAGTATGAGGTTTTCTACATGCTTTTAAACAATGACAAAATAGAGCTTTCTGTAGTAGTTCCTATGTATAATGAGGAACCAAACATAGACTACCTATTTGAACGATTAGTCTCAGTATTAGTTCGTTTAAACATCAAATATGAAATTGTTTGTGTGAATGACGGTAGTAAAGATAATACCCTCAAATGCTTGATTCAGTATCATTATCGTAACCCTGCAATTAAGGTCATTAATTTATCTCGTAACTTTGGCAAAGAAATTGCTCTCACAGCTGGTATCGATCACACAACTGGTGCAGCAGTAGTCCCCATTGATGCCGATCTTCAAGATCCACCAGAATTAATTGAACAGTTAATTGCTAAATGGCGTGAAGGTTATGATGTAGTTTATGCAACTCGTCGATCGCGTCAAGGAGAAAGTTGGACTAAGCGTTTCACTGCTAGTGCTTTCTATCAAACTATAGGTAAATTGAGTCACATTCCAATTCCCCCAAATACTGGGGATTTTCGGTTATTAGATCGGCGTGTAGTGAACGCTCTCAAACAAATGCCAGAACGCAATCGTTTCATGAAGGGTTTATTTGCTTGGGTTGGTTTTAAACAAACTTCAATACTATACGATCGCCCCCAACGTTATCAAGGATATACTAAGTGGAATTATTGGAAACTTTGGAACTTTGCTATTGATGGAATTGCCGCATTCAGTTTAATTCCCTTAAAAGTCTGGAGTTATCTTGGTCTCGTCATATCGTTAGTTTCATTTTCCTACGCCTGTTTTTTAGTAATTCGGACTTTGTTATTTGGGATTGATATTCCTGGCTACGCTTCTTTGATGATAGCAGTGCTTTTTTTAGGGGGAGTGCAACTATTAAGCCTGGGGATGATAGGTGAATATCTAGGACGCGTCTATGATGAAGTTAAAGGACGCCCACTTTATTTGGTTCGAGATTCTTATGGCTTCGTACCTGAATCTGTTAATGAAAAATCTCTTTCTTGTAGTCCATAATTGAATTTTATTTCCAGTAGAACCTGCTTTTGAATTTGAAGCCAAAAAATGAATATTCACATTGCCAAATCCAAGCGATTTCGAGAAAGTTCTAGTTTATTGCTGCTCTTAATCGTTATTATACTCATTTCATTTCCTCTGTCACTTTATGGAATGAACTGGTCGGATACAAGTCAAATATTTCATTTTGGTAATAGAATTTTACATGGTGATTTTCCCTATAGAGATTTTGATTACCAAACTGGATTTATCGGGATTGGGATAGATGCCTTTTTTCAAAAAATCTTAGGAGAAAATTACCTCAGTAGTTTAATTGCCAGGTTGTTGGTGAAGACTACCACCCTATTTTTCTTTTATTTATCTTGTAGACAATTTGCTTCCAGGCTCATATCGTTCTCTCTTTGTAGTGGATGGTTATTCATGCATCCTGTACTTTACCGTGGCGGGAATGATAACTATGTAACTTTGTTTTTATCGATTACTAGTTTTTTTATTATTATTGGCCTGAATAATTTAACGAAAAAGGCTTCATTGATATATCTAACTACAGCCGGATTTTTTCTCGCTTTAGTAATGGCGGCACGCCAGAGTAACGGTACTATTTGTATAGCAGTTACTTTAACCGTTCTTTTCATCTATGTTTTCAGAAATATAAAAAAATATTTGTTGTCTGTTTTAGCTCCATTTTTAACTGGACTTTTTTTAGGTTTAGGATTAATAGTAGGATTTTTATTATGGAATAACAGCTTATCGCAAGCACTTTATCATCTTTTTATTGGTGCTTCCGAGAAAAAAAATATCAGTACTTTTTTAAGTTTAATGGATGCTTTATCAGGTGGAGCAATTTACCATAATTCTTCCATAGCAGAAATTATTGTATATTTTATTTTGCCGTTATTGTTGTCTGTAGTAGTTTTTATCCTCATTGGTAACCCAGAAAAATTTTTCTTTATTCAAAAGCCCAATTCCAATGAACTGACAACACCAGATAACAAAACATGGAAAAATAGAACAAATCAAGGAATTAAAGTTTTTAATAAATATTATATAAAACCTATAGTAATAGTACCAATTTTGTTAATTATTGCGGGATTGTTGGGAAATAAAATTTTAGATGAGAATAATATACTTTTTTATGACGTTCCAAGAACATTCTTTAGTTTAGCTTTGCTTGCTAGTTGTATTTTTCCTGAAAAGAGTAAACAGTTTTTCGGATTGCCATATCCAATTTTTCCCTTGCTGATGGCTCTCACACTAGGGACAACTTGGGCTATGCAGATGTCTTGGCCTGGTAGACCATATACAGATGACGATGCTTTAATTTTCTTAGCAACGCTGACTATCATAATGTCAACTAAAATTTCCATTAACTGGAAAAAAGGCTTAGCATTGGCATTTTTATTGATTACAGCCAGCATATTTTCTGTATATGTGATTCGTGATGCCATTGGCGTAGAAGCAAAGTATTACATTCCTGGTTTTTATCAGAATACTCGTTATCCTCTAGACCACCCCATGACTAAATTTGTAAGGGTAACAAAAGAAAAATCACAAGCTTTATCAATGCTGCAAGAAAATATTAAACCTGGGGATTCTTGTTTTATATACGGCTCAGCATCAGTTATTTATACTCTATTAGATTGTCAAAATCCAACACGCATTGATATTACCAACTCAGATGCTCTGACTTTAAAAATTGCACGCGAGACAGTTGGTGTTTTAAAAGCAAATCCACCAAAATGGATTGTAGATACAGGTAAAGGTAATTTCTATATCCAAGATATTTATGATGGTTCGCCAAATTTTTATGGCTCTTTCAATCAATTAAGTCCAAAGGAATTACATACAGAGTTACAAAGCTTGATAGCTGATTATCAATTTGTTACCAGCGTTAAGGATCGATTTCCTCAAGGAGAAAAATTAGAAACTAGAGACCAAGATAAAGTATTTAGGTTTCGATTATATAAGCATTCAAGGAATCAGGCGGGTTGATTGTTGGTCGAGGAACTGGTCAGTTACATTCGCAACAAGCAAACATATTATCAGCGTCAGGATTTTTGCTTAATGATTATCTCTACCAGTTTTTCTTTTGATAACTGGTTCAAGCTTTCTCGGTCTAGTTCTTGAGATGAATTTTGGTTTATATTTCTCAACTGTCTTCTTTGTCAATACTCTGCTACCTGAATCCTTATATTAGACTTCTAAGAGAAGTGGGGAAAAGGGTAAGGGGTAAAGGGGAAAGGGTAAATAAAAACCCTTTTCCCTTTAACCTTTTCCCTTTCCCCCTCTTGCAAAAGTAACTTTTGCAAGAGGTCTATTGATGTATCAAGTATTTTTCTGATTCCTGAATTCTGACGAATTATGTACAACCTGATACCAATTTGAAAAAATAATGCAACACATAGACAAGACCCCTCCCCAACCCTCCCCTTGCCAAGGGGAGGGTGCCGTCAGGCGGGTGGGGTATCTGTCGCAAACATTTTTTGAATCGGTATGAGTTACCCTTAAATCAATGGAAATAAGCTGTGAAACTAATCAAACACAGGCGGTTAGATTATATTGAAAAGCATTGCTCTCATCAAAATGCTTAACCGTTTACTGATGAACGCTAGTTACTTCAACGGGGGGAACCCCAACGCGAGTTGTTCATGGGGGAAACCACGCCAGTTCCTACAACGGATAGCGCAGCGTTAGCGAGTCATCGAGCGTCGGGAACCTCCGCAACGGACTGGCTCCCCAAGACCACACTCGCTCCGCAACGCATTGGCTCCTGTTAACTGATAACTGTCAACCACCAAGTATTATGTATAATTACAATCCCTTAGACTGCCTACCTTCATCGGCGGAATTACCAGATTCTGATGATACCCCTGTGGATAACGAACTACAAATATTAATTCCTAATTTATTGTTAGCCATCTTAGCCTCGATTTGGCAAACCCGTGATGACTGGTTTTTCGGTATCAATATGGGAATTTATCATACAGCATTACAACCTGCTATAGTGCCCGATGGGTTTTTGAGTTTAGGCGTTGAACGTTTTGTTGGAGAAAATGGACGTTCTAGTTACGTTCTCTGGGAAGAAGAAGGGATTACGCCGATTTTAGCTTTAGAAGTGGTTTCTCAAACCTACAATGGCGAATACGAACAAAAGAAAATAGACTATGCTCAATTAGGTATTTTATATTACGTCATTTATGCACCAACGCGGCTACGTCGTAAGCGTCAACGTTTAGAAGTTTATCGCTTAGTTGAAGGCAACTATACCTTACAGCTCGGCGATAAAATTTGGATGCCAGAAATTGGTTTAGGGATTGGACGAGAACAGGGTACTTATCAAGGTAGAACACGAGAATGGCTGTTTTGGTATGACAAAGATGGTAACAGATACCAAACTCCAGAAGAGATAAATGCACAACAGCAACAACAACTAGAACAAACTCAGCAGCAGCTTCAAGAACTTTTAGCCAGATTACAACAACAAGGAATTGACCCAAATTTACTATAAAATACCCGTGGCTCAAACTTTCGCACTGGGAAAACATTGCGTCAATTTCGGTAATTTTTTTGAGGTTTTCTTCGCTAGTAACAGGTGAATCCAGGAGAGGAATTTGTTCGGTGGTTAATGTAACAACTTGATTGTTTCAGTCGCAATAAGCAAGCATATTATCAGCGGGATTGAAGGACTATGAAGTTTATACAGCAAGCTCTTTAGCTCGCTTGTAGCCCTTGAACAGTCAATGTTACATAGTTTTTATTCTTTCCCAGCCAGTGTAAACGTTAAATCTTTCTCCGCGCAAGAATCCAATTAAGGTAATTCCGAATTCTTTGGCCACAGACACCGCCAAACTACTAGGAGCAGAAACAGAACAGACGATGGGAACTCCAGCAATTGCAGATTTTTGCAAAATCTCAAAACTAGAGCGTCCGCTAACTAAAACAATATGATTATTTAAAGGTAACTCGTTACTGAGGAATGCCGAACCAATCAATTTATCTAAAGCATTGTGACGCCCAACATCTTCGCGCAGATTTAATAATTGTCCTTGAGCATCGAAGGTGGCCGCAGCATGTAGACCCCCTGTTACAGTGAAAATACCTTGAGCAGCTCGGAGTTGGTCTGGTAAAGTGTAGATGATTTCAGGTGTTACCGTTAGATTAGCAACCATCGCTCGACATCCCCGCAGATGCAAAGCTTCAAGGCTGGCTTTACCACATACTCCACAAGCGCTACTAGTATAAAAATGACGCTCTAAAGGTTGTAAATCTGGAATTAAGCCGTGCCGCAGTTCTACGTTTACAATGTTATATCGTTGCTCGCCATCTACTGATTCGTCTACACAATAACTAATACGTTGGATATCTTCTCTACGATTAACAACTCCTTCAGCATAGAGGAAACCAGCAGCCAATTCAAAATCTGCGCCTGGTGTTCGCATGGTAACAGCTACAGTTTTTTGCAAGGGAGCGAGGCGAATTTCTAAGGGTTCTTCGGTGGTGAGATGGTCTAAACGCGATCGCATTTTACCATTTTCCACAACCCAAACTTGTCCTTTGGTTTTGCTACCAGCTTGTCTATTTTTAGATACCATTAATTTTTATAAATTTTCGGGATCTATATTTAATTCTCGCAGTTTTGCTGCTAAGCGATCGGCACGTTGTTTCTCTTTGGCTCGTTACTTTCTAAATCTCCGGGAGGAAATATTACATCTTTTGGGAGATCAAAATCTTGGACGACAGACATGGCTGCAAGTTTTGGGGTGATATAAGTTTAGCGTAGCAGTAGAAGTTAGAGATATTGTTAAAACCAGGAAATTTAGGTTTTTTCCAACGAGGCGATCGCATTATAATCAGGAACATCTTGAGGAAAATACTTCTTTGGCATCAGCAACATTAGCCAAACAGAATTTCCTGCTATTTTTGTTTTGCGCTTGCACAAAGGAACGGACATTTTGCCAGTTCCTTGATTTAGCTTTGAACTTAGAGTTTTGTGCTTTAGGCTAATTAAGCTTACGTGAGTTCGATGAACCTCTCCCCAACCCCTCTGTGCCTCCAAGAGGGGCAGAAATATTTTTACGTTTCCAACGAAAAAATTAGGGTTTCAAAGCCTCTCTCCCTGTGGGGGAGAGGTTTGGAGAGGGGTTTTTAGAGCCGTCGAACTCACGTTAATTTTATAACGTCCTAAATAAAGTTTTAGCGATCGCACCTTAAACCTTAAATACATTAAATACGATAAATGTCAAGGATTATGAGTGCGATCGCTATGAATGAAAAGTTTAAATTTTTTCTAAGTAGGCGATGGCATTATAATCAGGAACACCTTCGAGCGATCGCTTACTTTTATCTAATAGTACATTGCCTTCCGGCCAATGTACTTGCAAATTACCTGATTGAATAGGTGCAAGATAAACTTCGCCTTGTAACTCGCCTAACTCATTTTTGAGAATTACTTTATCTCCATCTTTTAAACCCAACTTTGCTGCATCCGCAGCATTCATTAACACCGCTTCTCGTACTGCGCCGGTGATTGCATCTCTGCGTTCTTGCACCATACTATTAAATTGTTTGCCTCGGCGGGTTGCTACTAAAAAACAGCCTTCTGGTAATTTTCGCTTGGGTGGCAATACAACTCCAAAGTGTGCTTTACCATCGGCTGTGGGGAAGTTCCAACCAAAGCACAAATGCGAACCGCCATATTGAAACTGGTCGCCTGGTTGCTGTAAATGTTGAAGACCTGCATATTGTGGCACGACTTGGGCAATTTCTTGACGCATTGCAGATGTATCAGTAAAAACTAACTTCTCTGCTAAATCTGGCCGGACACGCCTTGCCAATTCTAAAAACACTTCCCACTCTGGACGTGCTTCGCCAATACGCGGCCCTGGTATTTCTGGGCTGAAAATTACCCGGCGTTCGGTGTTCGTTTCTGTGACTCCCCCCGGTATCTCGTAGCGAGTTGTGGCAGGTAAAAGCACCACAGTATCAGCAGGTTCCACTAACATCTGGCTGGAGAGAACAATATCCATATGTACCCGCAGTGGTATTTGCTTGAGGGCACTTTCCACGTAATCTGGTTCTGGCAGTACTTCGAGAAAATTTCCCCCCACTGAAAACAACACATCTAATTGTCCTTGATGTGCGGCGTTAATCATTTCTGGAGCAATTAAACCTTTAGTTACTGGCACTTCAAAGCCCCAACGCTGACTTAATTGAGTAGCATTTTCTGGGGTGATGGCTTTACCGCCAGGAAATACCGTAGCGTAACATCCCATTTCTGCACCACCCTGGACTCCAGAGTGACCGCGAATTGGCATTAAACCGCAACCCTCCCGACCGACAAAACCTTTAGTCAAAGCTAAGTTGATAACACTCCGCACATTATCTTCACCGCACTCATGCTGAGTTATGCCCATACTCCAAACAAATACTGCTTTGTTGGCTTCCCCCACCATTTTGGCAAAGGCGTACATTTCTTCACGAGATGCACCGGCAAGTTGTTCTAATTCTTCCCAACATTGGCTTTCTAAAGATGCCTTGAGTTCTGCAAAGCCTACTGTGTATGAATTAATAAAAGATTCGTCTACCCAATTGTTGGCAATTATGTGTTTTATTGTGCCATTTAAAAATGCGATATCGCCACCCATATTAATTAAAAAGAAATCTTCGGCAAACTTAGTACCGAAAAGGGCACTTTCCACAATTGAAGGCACCCAGTAACGCTCCATTCCTGGCTCGCGGTAGGTGTTAATCACTACAATTTTAGTGCCGGCTTTTTTCGCATAATGCAGATATTTAACGGTAACAGGTTGATTATTAGCAACATTTGAGCCAATAAATACTAATAAATCAGTACCAATCCAGTCTTTATAAGAACAAGTAGTAGCTGCTGCACCAAGGGCGGCTTTTAACCCCGCTGTGCTGGGAGAATGACAAATACGGGCAGCGTTATCTATATTATTACTGCCCATTGCCCGCACAGCTTTTTGCGTGGCGTAGTAAGTTTCATTAACAGTGCCGCGACTGGTAACATAAAAGCTGAGGCGGTGTGGTGTGGTGGCGCGGATGCGATTAGCAATTACCTCTAAAGCTTCATCCCAATTGACACGGCGAAAGCCTTTTTCATTGCGTTGACGCATCATTGGGTAAGGAAGTCTTCCCAAGTCTCGCAATTGGGCGCTTTTTTGCTTTTGCAACTGCGAGACATCCTCTAGCACCACGGGGTCAAAAGCTGGCATGGTATTCATTCGCAACAACCGCAACCGGACATTACACAAATGAATGCCATCTAAAGTCCAATCTTTCATCCCGGTTGTACCGAGAGCGCAACCATCGCAAACACCTTGATTTAGGATATTCCACGCGTAGGGCAGTTGGTCGCGAGAAAGCCAAATTGCCCGAAATACTTCCCAATAGTTATTCGGGTACTGTTCGCCGATGCCGAAAGGTTTCCAACTTGCCCAATTTGCAGGTGTCCAGTGTTTTTTGGGTTTGGGTAACATGAGGCAATATATGTAAGTTGCTGGATTCTTTTAGGCTATCGTTTTGATTCACAAATGAGTAGCAAACAGCTTTGATTTTCTTCAAAGCTGCTTTGGAAAAAGTAATTGCGGATTTTTATTTTTAGAGGATGTTTGAAAAGTAATGATTGATGTATCAAATATTTTAATGTGTCGGTAGTCTGGGATTTGTTGTAGTTGCTCTCTCAGATTCATACTTGTAAAACTATAGATACTTAAATACCTTTATTAGTATTTTAATTTTTCTACGCTTGTATGAAACCACCCTGAGGGAGACAAGCACAGAAGTCACGACTCGCCGATTCTTCTCCCGTGCCTCTAAATGATACAGCAATTTAGTAGCAGTGTATACATAAAATATATTAGTATCAAAAGTAGCGATTAACTCAGTGTAATTTCTATTGGCTACCTTTGTACCACACAAGGTAATACTGACTCATAGAATACTAAAATTTGGTATGGAGTCAGTTGCAATGAACGCAATATTGAATCTAACTTGCTCAATTCCTGGATACAATTTGGTCGAGGAAGTGTATTGTGGTTCTAGGACAATAGTATATCGGGGGATACGAGAGTTAGATAGCCAACCAGTGGTTATCAAACTCCTGAAACGAGAGTATCCCACTTTCAATGAACTCTTACAATTTCGCAATCAATACAATATCACTAACAACTTAGAGATTCCAGGAATTGTGCGTTTCTTGTGCTTGGAACCATACCACAATAGTTACGCTCTAGTGATGGAGGATTTTGGTGGTGTTTCCTTAAGAATATATACCCAAGAACAATTACTTTCCATCGCTGAAGTTTTGGAAATTGCTCTACAATTAGCAGATATTCTTCAGGATCTCTACTGTCATCGTGTGATTCACAAGGACATTAAACCTGCCAATATTCTGATTCATCCCCAAACAAAACAAGTTAAACTGATAGATTTTAGTATTGCTTCTCTCCTACCCAAAGAAACCACCGAAATTAAAAATGTTAATGGGTTAGAAGGAACATTAAGCTATTTGTCGCCAGAACAAACAGGAAGAATGAACCGGGGTATCGATTACCGCAGCGACTTTTATTCGTTGGGTGTCACTCTCTATGAACTGTTAACTGGGGAACTTCCTTTTGAATCTAACGAACCAATGGAATTGGTACATTGTCATATTGCAAAACTGCCAAATCCATTAGTAGATAAAAGGAAAGAAATTCCCCAAGTTTTATCAGATATTGTCATGAAATTGATGGCAAAAAATCCAGAAGACCGCTATCAAAGTGCCTTGGGACTAAAATTTGATTTGGAAAATTGCTTAGTGCAATTACAGCAAACGGGAAACATCGATCCCTTTATTATCGGTGAACGGGACTTGTGCGATCGCTTTATCATTCCAGAAAAATTATATGGCAGAGAAAACGAAGTCCAACAACTACTAGCAGCCTTTGAACGAGTGGCTGTTGGTAGTAGCGAACTGATGTTAGTTGCAGGTTTCTCTGGAATTGGTAAAACTGCCGTTGTCAAAGAAGTTCACAAACCAATTGTCAAGAAACGAGGATATTTCATCAAAGGTAAATTTGACCAATTTAATCGCAGTATTCCTTTATCAGCCTTCGTCCAAGCATTTCGCAATTTAGTCGAGCAGATTTTAACACAAAGCGATAGCCAAATTGCCCAATGGAAAAATAAAATTATGGGCGAATTAGGTGAAAACGCACAGGTAATTATAGAAGTTATTCCCGCATTAGAAATCATTATCGGCAAACAAACACCAATACCAGAGCTATCAGGAACTGCTGCCCAAAATAGATTTAATTTATTATTGACAAAATTTATTCAAATATTTGCCAGTGGAGAACATCCCCTAGTAATCTTCTTGGATGACTTGCAGTGGGCAGATGCCGCTTCTTTAAAATTTTTACAATTATTAATGAATGAAGTAAATCTGGGACATTTATTATTAATTGGAGCTTATCGAGATAATGAAGTATCGCTAGCACATCCTTTAATATTAATATTGGATGAAATTCGCAAAACTGGTGCAAAAATTCACACAATTACCTTGCGACCACTGAGTCATTTGAAATTAAATCATTTAGTTGCGGATACCCTTGCGTGCCCAGAAGATGTAGCATTTCCACTATCACAATTGGTATATCAAAAAACTAAAGGTAACCCGTTTTTTAGTACGCAGTTTCTCAAAGCATTACACCAAGACGGGTTAATTGAGTTCAACTTACAATCGGGCTGTTGGCAATGTGACATCGCCCAGATAAATCAGCAAGCTCTGACAGAAGATGTGGTGGAATTCATGACATGGCAATTGCAAAAGTTACCTGAATTTACTCAATTTGTATTACAGTTAGCTGCTTGCATTGGCAATAAATTTGATTTAAAGACATTAGCTACAGTTTGTCAATTATCAGAGGTAGAAACTGCTGCTGCTTTGTGGAAGCCATTACAAGAAAATTTAATTTTACCTGAAAGTGAAGTTTATAAATTTTATCAGCAGGAGTCATTAGTTAATAGTCATTTGTCATCAGTAGAGAATCGAGAACAAATGACAATTACCTATAAATTTTTGCACGATCGCGTCCAACAAGCTGCATATTCTTTGATTCCCGATGACCAAAAACAAGCTACTCATTTAAAAATTGGGCAATTGCTACTCCAAAATACAACAGCAGCAGAACAAGAAGAAAATCTGTTTGAAATTGTCAATCAACTCAACATCGGCAAATCTTTAATTCTCGAACATTCGCAGCAAATACAACTTGCCGGACTCAATCTCAAAGCGGGACAAAAAGCCAGAATTGCAACGGCCTACACCGCCGCCTTGGAGTATGCCATCACAGGCATTTTTTTGTTGAATCTTGCTGAGAAAGAATCTTGCTGGCAGACACAATATAACCTCGCCTTACCACTGTATGAGCTAGCAACAGAAACCACCTACCTCAGTGGTGATTTTCAACAGATGGAGCAATTTGCAGATATTGTTCTTCAACAAGCTAAAACAGCCATCGATAAAATAAAAGTTTATGCTGTTAAAATCCAAGCTGAAATGGCCCAAACTAAAAAATTGCAAGCTGTTAAAATTGGCTTAGAAGCTTTGGAATTACTAGGGATAAATATATCCGCATCGCCTAATTACTCAGATACTCAGCAAGCAATTACTGAAATAGCAAATTATCTCAATGGCAAGAATATCGAAGATTTGATTAACTTGCCTTTGATGACAGATATCGAAAAATTAGCAGCTGCCAGAATCTTAAATAGTATTGGTACTGCTACCTATCAAGCTGCGCCCGAAATTTTTCCCTTAGTGATTTGCAAACTGGTAAACTTATCAATCAATTACGGCAATTCACTTTTCTCCAGCTATGGTTACGCTTGTTACAGTATTCTTTTAAATGAAATAATTCAAGATATTGACTTGGCTTATCAAACCAGCAAATTAGCCTTAAAATTAGCCGAAAATTTCAATATCCCAGAGATGAAAGCAGTTGCATTTATGATGGCTGGATGTTCGACGATTTTTGGCAAAGTTCATTTGAAAGAAACATTGCCAATTTTGTGGGAAAGCTATCAAAATGGCATGGAAAGTGGCAACTTAGAATTTGTTGGTTATGCTGCCTTAACGAAATGCCAAAATTCATATCTATTGGGGCATGAGTTAATCGGATTGCAAGAAAATATGTCAACCATTGGTGATGTTTTGACTCAACTCAAACAAGAAAATATTTTATATATACTAGGTATTTATCAACAGTCAGTGCTAAATTTGTTAAATTCCTCTGGAGATCCATGCAGTTTTCATAGTGAAATTTGCGATGAAGAAACTTGTTTACAACTACTAGATAATGCTAGCGATCGCACTGCATTTTTTCAGTTCTACTTGAACAAAATGATGCTTTGTTATCTATTTGGACAATACCAAGACGCCTGTGAAAATGCACTGTTGGCTCAAGGGTATTTAGATGCAATACAAGGAACAATCTTCGTCCTAGTATTCAATTTTTATGATTCTTTGGCGCACTTAGCAATTTATTCATCATTGCCAAATGCAGAACAACAAAAAATCTTAAGTCGAGTGACAAACAACCAACAAAAAATTCGCCTATGGGCAAACCACGCACCAATGAATTTTTTGCACAAGTTTTATTTAGTGGAGGCAGAACGAGAGCGAGTGCAAGGTAATAAAGCCCAAGCAATAGAGTTTTATGATGACGCCATCAAAGAAGCTAAGGAAAATGAATATATCCAAGAAGAAGCGATGGCTAACGAACTCGCTGCTAAATTTTACCTCCACTGGGGGAAAGAGCGCATTGCTGAAGATTATTTAATTGCTGCCTACTATGGCTATGCTCGTTGGGGTGCAAAAGCTAAAGTTGCCGAATTAGAACAACGCTATCCGCAATTGTTAACAACAATTCTCCAACAGTCTACTAGAGGATACATACCTAATGAAACTGTGTATGCAAACGAAAACCGATTTATTTCTCAAACCTCCTCATCGGGAAGCGGTGCTAGCGTATCCACATCTTTAGACTTAAGTGCCATTCTCAAAGCCTCTCAACAACTATCGAGCGAAATTCAACTCAACAAACTACTGTCAGCACTCTTAGAAATAGTCACCGCAACCGCAGGCGCAGATAAATGTGTGTTGATGTTGTTCGATGGACATCAACTGAGTATTCAGGGAGTAGCTCAAATAGGGCAACCTGCGGTGGTTTTGCAGTCCATACTGCTGTCAGAAAGCGAGGATGTGCCTGTGAGTTTAGTGAACGCAGTCAAACGCAGCTTAAAAGCCACTGCCATCGAGAACACAATGGAGCATCCATTGTTATTAACTGAAGCTTACATTTTACGCCAACAGCCAAAGAGTATCCTGTGTACGCCAATTTTGCATCAAGGCAAACTCCTTGGTGTGCTTTATCTGGAAAACAACTTAACAACTGGAGCATTTACCCACGAACGCGTCGAACTGCTGAACTTACTTTGCACACAAGCCGCCATCTCCTTAGAGAATGCCAAACTCTACCAACAAGCACAACAAGCAATCCAAGATTTGCAACAAGCACAGTTACAAATCGTGCAAAGCGAGAAAATGTCTGCACTGGGTAACTTGGTTGCTGGGGTAGCTCACGAAATGAATAACCCTCTGGGTTTTATTGCTGCTAGTCTCAAACAAGCTAAACCCACACTTGCTGATATTGTTGAACATCTGAAACTATATCAAGAAAATCTACCAGAACCAGGGGATGAAATTACAGAACATGCCGCAGAAATTGACTTGGATTATAGTTTAGCAGACTTACCAAAGATGATTGATTCCATGACTATAGCGTGCGATCGCTTGAAAAATATCAGCACTAGTTTAAGAACTTTCTCCCGTGCAGATCGAGATTACAAAGTGCGTTTCAATATTCACGAAGGTCTAGATAGCACGATTTTAATTTTAAAACATCGTCTCAAAGGAAACGAACAACGTCCTGCCATTGAAGTTACAGTCAACTATGGTAGCTTACCACAAATTGAATGTTTTCCGGGTCAATTAAATCAGGTATTTATGAACATCTTGGCTAATGCCATTGATGCCTTAGAAGAAGCCAATCAAGGACGTAATTTTGAGGAAATTAAACTTAATCCTAACCAAATTACAATTACAACTTCAGTGGTAGATCGAAATGTCAAAATAGCCATTGCTGATAATGGTCAGGGGATGAATGAATCAGTCAAACAAAAAATCTTTGACCATTTATTTACTACCAAAGGTGTTGGTAGAGGTACAGGTTTGGGTCTAGCGATCGCCCATCAAATTATCGTAGAAAAACATGGCGGTACTTTAGATGTCAGTTCTACACCGGGTGAGGGAACTGAATTTACCATTATCATACCGATTCACGAGCGAACGAAGGGGTGATGGGGAGGTGGGGGGATGAGGGAGACAAGGGAGATGAGGGAGACAACG
>NZ_JACKZU010000309.1:0-10021 GCF_014222165.1 Nostoc sp. 2RC | reverse complement strand
AATCACAACAATTTATTAATTAAACCCGATCAAATAAATAGCTTACAAAATCAACAAATTTTAAAACGCACCTTAAAGAAATTTCAATCTAATTTAGAAAACCCAAAAAAATTACCCAAATTAATTATAGCTGATGTTATTCCAATTGAAGAATATAAAGATAACCCTGCCAAACCACCCGCAGAAGATGAAGAAAAACCCCAACCAGATATAATTCAACCATCAAATTCAAATCCAGCAAAACCATATACTCTCCAACAACAACTACTAATCCAAAAACTACGTCGAACAAAAAAACAGCAACAAGTAATCCAAAAGAAAATAATTCTTGACGCTCTGAGTTCCAGTGCCAATAGATACCCTTGGATTACTAACCCTACAGATAACCTGACTTTTAAACCTCAATTATTTAAACCAAATAAAGACGAAAATTATATCGATACAGATTTAAGTATCAGATTTTCTGAAGATAATGAAATTATTGAAAAATTTACCTACGGAAAATTTCCTGAATCTGACCAGTTTTACTGGGTTCTCGATAACAATAGATTAGTAATTGAAACCAAAGGTACACAAGCAGGTATTCTTTACCAAGGGAGAGCTTCTGAAAACTATAGTACCCAAAATATGACATCAACCCAAGCATTTTGGGGTTTACAATCTCTAAATACTTTACCTGTGAATTTCGACGAATTAATGGGTGAGGCTGGAGTTGATAATTTTTCTATAGTTTCCATAGCAGGACAAATCATTAATCCTGAAGGAGTACCTGCTGGTAGAGTAATAATTAATAGCGGAGTTAATCCTGAAGATCCTAACGTCACAATTTTGAGAAATCCTACCCCAATTCTTGGTAGTGGTTCAACTTTAAGTAGTCAAGGTGGGGGAGCTTTATTTGATTTATTAGACGCTACCAATACTCCTAGAATTATACAAGCCTTTCCCACTACAAATTTAAAGCCTCTATTAGATGGTGGAAATGTTAGACTCCAACTAGGCGAAATTATTCCTAATTCTGCTCTAGAAGCAGCTGGTATTTTTTGGGGCGATATTTTAACAGGTGAAGGCTTTGGTTTTACTGCTCCTGTTTCTTCATTACCAGGTGCTAAGATTGCTCAGCGGGGTAGATTTGATAATTTTGATTTATTGAATATAGCAGTCAACCCTTACCTCACGCCACTTGAAAGAGATTTAAGTTATTTAAATTCTTTATTTTGGGTTTCTTTTGGCAAAAGAGACCCCCAATTTGAAATTGTATCTCAGGCTCCACAAAGAACTTCTAATTGGCATAGGTTATATGCTAGCTATCCTCACAATCGCACCATTATTCAATACGACCCAGAAAAAATTAGTGCCAATTATTCTAATGTTTTTGCTAGTCCAGGATTCTCAATTACAGCTAATTTTAATGATTTTAGTATTGATGGTATACAAACAGTTAATTCTACTTTAGGACTGGCATTAGGTGGAATTTTTAACTTTGTTAAAATAGACAATCTTGACGAGAGTTTAGCAGAAGCACGAGAAAGATTTAAAAACGGAGACAGTTTTGCTGAATTAAATACAAAATCAACACCAAATCAAAGAAGACTAATTAATAACAGGCTGAATCGCACTTTAGCTTATTCCAATGCAGCCAGTAACCTAGAACAAGTATCTGGGAATATGACAATTGAGAGTAAAATTACTCCCAATAATTCTAGTATATTGACCCTAAGGACAGGAAATCACAAACGCGCCGTTCAATTTTTAGAAAGAGATATTCAACTTTTAGACCCAGGTGATACATTCTTTTCAACCCTGAGACTTTCTAATGAAAGATTTGGCCCTTTGACTTTCATTGGCAATCAAATTCCTTTAAATAATACTGGCATCGATCCTGTTAACGAATCTAGTGCTACTGAAGTTATTTTAACTAATTCTGAAGGGCGACAATTTGTACAGAGATTTAGTTCGGCAGATAATACTATCGTCCCACTACCAGTCCGCACATTTGATTTGGCATTCGATTATTTTGAACTCACCAGAGTTGACCTCATAGGTGTGAGTTTTAACCGTTTTAATGGTTATCTGTCTTTACCTTCAGTGGAATTATTAGCAGCTGGTTCAAGTGGTGACTTAAACTATAGCGCTAGCTTGGGAACTTGGTTTAATGTAGATGCTCAATCAGCACCAGGAGTTTCTAATAATAATTTAGGATTACCAGAACCATCTATAGGCATATATTTTAGCGCTCTGGCTAACTATATTAAAACTCACGTCCAGTTAGATGCCAATAAAAAACCAGTAGCTATCAATACTCACGTACCGTCATTACAAATTAACTGGAATAGTGCATCAAACGCCAATAATCCTTTCTCCACCGTCTTAAGCTATTATTTTAATCGCCAACAAAAATATTTAAGTTTCTCTTTAGCCCCTGCCATCGCTTTTATTCAAGAAAATAGTAATGGTGAATTATTAGGACTTTTTAGCGGTGAACTTAGTACTAGCACTGGTTTGAATATTAATGCAAACCTCGAATTTGGTGAAAATTTATTCTATGAATTAAAGGGTTTACAAAGAATCAGTACTAATTTTTCTCTTGGTGCTTATATTAAAAATTATGCCACAAGAAATGTAGGTTTAAATAGCCGAGTATCTGGCTTAAATTACGGATTAATTTTTAGACATCAATTTCCAGATAATAATGTTTTTTTAGAATCTCTAATTGGTACGGGCGAAAATGGGTTTGATATGCAAATTAAAGGTGGTTATCGATTTTAGGCAAGAGGCAATTAATCAGTAAACCAAATTGTAAATTAGCTAATTATAAATAATATTTATATACTCTGTCTGTTGGTTAGAGAATTATGAACTATCGTAGCGATCGCTTCGCTCTTTGGAGAAAAAGTTTTTGGTTTGACAAAGGCGGTTTCGCTGATTGGGTTTTAGATTTAGTAAGGTAGGATGTATATACTAAAGTAAGGATTCCTTACATTTGATAGCAAAGGCTAGGGGACAAGTCATGCTCGCTAAGTTAACTTCTAAGAATCAACTAACGCTGCCTAAAAGTATTACTCGTGAAATCGGGGAAGCTGAGTATTTTGAGGTAAAGGTGGAGGGGGGGCAAATTATTCTGACTCCTGTAAAAATTCAACGGGCTGATGCAGTTCGATCTAAGCTGGCAGATTTAGGACTGAGTGAGCAGGATGTGGCTGATGCGGTGGCTTGGGCGCGTCAGTCGTGATGGGTTACCCACGGGTGGTAATTGATACAAATATTGTCATCTCTGCGCTAATATTTGGGGGCAGAGTATCTAGGCTTCGTTTGGCATGGCAGGACGATCTTTTCACTCCCCTGGTTTCTAAAGCGACAACAACTGAGTTAATCCGAGTGCTGGCTTATCCAAAGTTTAAGCTCACACCAACTGAGCAAGAAGATTTACTATCGGATTACATACTCTTTTGTGAAGCTGTAGCGATGCCTGCTTGCTTGCCTGTAATTCCTGAATGTCGTGATTCGTTTGATGTGCCTTTTTTACTTTTGGCTGTGGTCAGTGAGGCAGATTATCTTGTGACGGGCGATCGCGATTTACTCAGTCTAAAAGATAATTTCTCTTGCCCGATTATCACGGCTGAAGATTTTCTAAACGTTATTGATAGTCAGTCACCCTAATTTTTACGGTGATGAATCAATGGCACTCTAGCAGCATTGCGATCGCGTACCCGCCCTTTCCGGTGGCGATCGCTAGCCCTGAACTAGCAGCAGCTTCTAGTGCGGATCGCCGACTTTTCCAGAATTGACTTTAACAACCGAACAGATTTTTAGTACACGCAAAAATAGCTAAGTTTTGCATTCAGCTATTCAATTGTTAGCTCGAAACATCTACAAGATTAAGTAGGCCGATGTAAATAATTATTGTTGGGATAAGGCAGTTCTTGCTGGGAGCAGGGAGCAGGGGGAGAAAGAGTTTGAGCCTTATTTACTTTTCTTTACATAGTTTGGTTTTATTTCACCGACTTACTTAATATAGTCTTTTGTACTATTCCAAAGCCCCTAAACCATTAGTATTGTTGACCGTCTCAATGAGAGATGCCGTATTAGGAATTGATGTTAAATTATTGACTGTTTGTACATTTTGATTCAAAAGCGAATTGTTATTGTTTGTTATTACTTCTGTTGCTGTTCCTACAGTGAGGGATAAGGAAGTTATTCTTTCATTAATTGTTCCAATGTTTGTAAAAGTAGGCGTGACTGTTAGAGTGGTGCTTGTACCAGGATTTAAAACATTATTACTAACAGGTAAGAACAGTTCACCACTAACACTTTGATAAGCACCAGTAGGTGAAACTATAGAAACAGCACCACGCGCCACTGCTTGTTGTGCATTTACTGGCGCTGCAATCAAATTACCTAAACTGATAAAAGCCAGCAAATAAAAGCTTTTTTTGATAGTTACAGGTAGTTGACAAAACATGCTATACATGTTTATTCTATCCCTCATGCTTTTTTAGATTGGCATGAGAAATATATCTGTAACTTTCTGAAAGATTTGATTGCTAGACTACTAAAATTTGGTATAAGGATTAACACTTAGTCAAAAAAGGCAAAAGCCAAAGGGCAAAAGGCAAGAGTAATTATTACCTTTTTGTCTTGTCCCTATTGCCTTCTACCTTCTGCTTATTGCCTCTTGCCTCTTGCCTCTTGCCTTATTAAGAAGATTTCGTGAAGTATCTATTTAAACAAATATCAAAAGCCCGATTTCTTAAAGAAACCGGGTTTGTATGGTAATATTGTGAAATAAGTTTGGAAATACTGCCCCTCAACTACATTTAAGGGGTTGTATTTTTTCTGAAATCTGTTAAACCTTCCCGTCTACCTTATCCTGCATCAAGACTATGGATATAGGTAAAAGATATTGACTCAAAGAGTTGATCTGCGTATTACCAAGTATTTTAATGCAAATGCCTAGCGTGGGGATGCACAATAGTTTTATCTCTACTGCTGGCAATGCTTTCTCAAGCTAAACCCAAAAAGACATCGAAAATCAAGGCAAAGTGTGAAAGCGTCTAGACTAAAAGCCGATGAGTTTTTACACTATCGTGATTTTCTCTGAGCTAACGCTCGGTCTATTCTAAACCACCAGCGCTATATGCTCTGACAAGGGCAGCTACGTCTTCAAGATTGGTAAAAGCACCATCTGTAATTGCTGTTGCGATCGCAGCTTCAATTGTTGTAGCATCTCCAGTTGCAGCAGCCGCAGTTGGGGTTACTGTTAAATCTGAGATAGTTTCTAGGTTTGTACCTGGGTCAGTACCTGTAAAGGTAACGGTAACGTCGGTAAAGTCAGTACCTGGAGCTGCAACTACTTCACCACTAACACTGATAGAAGAACCTGATGGTCTAACGATTGTAACTGCACCACGAGCAGCAGCTTGATCTGCTTTTGCAGGTGCAGCAAAGAAATTGCTAACACCAACTAAACCTAATACGCAAACACTACCTTTGATAATTGTAGAAATTTTCATGATTCACAAGCTCCTTGTGTATTCATCTTTGCGTTTTCAATATAACTATTGCTTTCCATAAATATTTCAGTGATAACACTGAATTTTAAAAATTTTTGATGGTCATAAATTAAAAAAAATAATAGAAAAATTATGAGTATTGTTATGAATACCACAATGTAAATCTCAATAAAACAAGAGATAAAACAGAGAGGCTACCTGATTAATGTCTGTATAGTGCTTGTGGTATTGATTACTAAATTGAGTATTTTGAAAAACTATATCTAAAAATTACTAAATGTATGACTTGAAACTAAGTTTAATGCGAAAATTTCTGTAAACTATGCTTAATAATTACTCACAAATTTACCAAATTAGCCATACAGTATTTTGGCTAAATCTTGATTGCATCTTCACGGCTAATATGCTCTGAGCAATGATTTGAATTCTAGCGTTGCTAATTTTATGTATGAAAACGATCGCACACCATATCAAAAAGACGTTGCAATGCAACGTCTCTACATCTGGATTTATATCGCAATTGGTCAACGCCGGAATTCTTAGCCATAAAGTTATAGGGGCACACAGCTGTGTACCCCTACTCAAGAAATAATATTTTGAAATCATTAAAAGCAGCTATAAAACGTAGATATGACCAAGTGTTGCTTGGGCGTAACGCTCAAGCACTATTTAACTTACTATGTTTAGTGTCCCCAAGTTAAATGGCTACACCAGCCTGCCCTTAGGTCATTATGGCGAAATCAAAAAAAAGCACTACTCCTATTAATCTTAACGATCCACAATATTATCTTAACCGAGAGTTAAGCTGGTTAGAGTTTAATGCCAGAGTTTTACATGAAGCTTGTGACGATCGCACCCCGCTTCTCGAACGTCTAAAGTTTCTAGGAATCTTCTGTTCTAATTTAGATGAATTTTTTATGGTGCGGGTTGCTGGTTTAAAGCAACAAGTTGAGGCTAAGGTCAGTCTGTTAACTCCCGATGGTCGCACACCACAACAACAGCTAGACGATATTCGGTCTGCCCTGATTCCGCAGGTGAAAAAACAGCACCAACATTTTGACCAAGTACTCCGCCCGCTATTGGCAAATCATGGCATCCATATTCTGAATTACATAGATTTAAATCAGACACAGCGGAATCATCTCAACAGCTATTTTGAAGAACAAGTTTTTCCAGTTTTGACTCCGTTGGCTGTTGACCCCAGTCATCCGTTTCCTTTTATTTCTAATCTCAGCTTGAATTTGGCAGTTGTGGTGAAAAACCCAGACACCGATGAAGAATTTTTTGCCAGAGTCAAAGTTCCTAACGTTCTGCCAAGATTTTTACCCATACCTCGTGAGTTAGCAACCCCAGATAAGGAAAAACCGATTCACTGGGTGGGAGTACCTTTAGAACAAGCGATCGCTCATAATTTAGAATCCCTATTTCCAGGGATGAATATTCAAGAATATCATCCGTTTCGCATTACCCGCGACGCCGATTTAGTTTTAGAAGAAGATGAAGCCGATGATTTATTGTTAGCCATCGAACAAGAACTGCGAAAACGGCGTTTGGGTGGAAGTCCAGTGCGACTAGAAATTCAATCGCAAACACCAGAACCGGTGCGATCGCGATTATTACAAGATTTAGAATTAACAGACAGCGATCTTTATGAGGTAGATGGCCTTTTAGGACTGCGGGATTTAATGTATTTTATGTCCTTGCCACTACCAGAAATCAAAGATCCACCACGTCAATCTGTTGTCCCACCACGGCTGCAACGTCTTCGAGAACCAAGTTTAGACCCAGATGCACTAGAAACAGACGAAGGAAAAGACTTTTTTGCGGTAATTCGCGAAAAAGATTTGTTAGTACACCATCCCTATCAATCTTTTTCCGCCTCTGTGGTGCGGTTTATTACTTACGCCGCCTACGACCCGAATGTGCTAGCCATCAAAATGACTCTCTACCGCACTTCTGGAGACTCACCCATCGTTAACGCTTTAATCGCCGCCGCCGAAAATGGCAAGCAGGTATCTGTGCTGGTGGAATTAAAAGCGCGGTTTGATGAAGAAAATAATATTTATTGGGCAAGACGATTAGAAAGAGTAGGAGTTCATGTCGTCTATGGTTTAGTGGGACTGAAAACCCATAGCAAAACCGTCTTGGTGGTACGGCGAGAAAAAGACCGGATGCGCCGCTACGTGCATATTGGGACTGGTAATTATAACCCGAAAACTGCACGTCTGTACACAGATTTGGGATTATTTACTTGCCGTGAAGAAGTAGGTGCTGACATCACAGACTTATTTAATTTCTTAACAGGCTACTCCCGGCAAAAGTCTTATCGAGAAGTGCTGGTTGCACCTGTGAATATGCGCGATCGGTTTTTGGCACTTATTCGCCGCGAAATCGAAAATGTTCAAAATGGCTTTTCTGGGCGCATTGTTGCCAAAATGAATTCTTTAGTCGATCCCCAAATTATCGCCACTTTATATGAAGCTTCCCGCGCCGGGGTGCAGATAGATTTAATTGTTAGGGGCATTTGTTGTTTACGTCCAGGACTCAAAGATATCAGTGAAAATATTCATATAATCAGCATTGTTGGTCGCTTTTTAGAACACTCCCGCATTTATTATTTTCATAACAACGCACAGGAGGAAATTTATATTGGCAGTGCCGATTGGATGCGCCGCAACTTAGACCGACGAGTGGAAGTAATTACCCCAATTAAAGACCCAGATATTGCTAAAGACTTGCAAGAAATCCTGGGAATTATGCTCGCAGATAATCGCCAAGCTTGGGAATTACAATCCGATGGCACATATATTCAACGGCGTCCCTATGATGATTCTCCGGAAGCCAATTCCCAAAAAATTCTGCTCAATATGGCCTTACGCACAAATAGTGTAGCCTCAAACCTGATTGATTAAAAAGATTAGGTTCGCCATGTTTTGACTGAAAATCAAAAGGCGCAAGTCTCTAACTTCTATTTATTTGGAATCACTGTCAAGCAAGAATCAGCCAGCTTCTAGCGATGAGGAGTGTCAAAACTAGATCGACTTAGTTTTTTTACAAAATTTTAATTTTTTGAAAAGTTAACTAAGTTATTTGTTATGGGTTTATAGAAGTTATTCAACCATAGGATAGAGTAAGTACTGGCACTTATTCCCATAAACTAGAGGGGTTATTGTAAACAATTTTGTCTTTTCCCTCGATGTTAATGTTATCCTGTGAGTTTTCTACCTTGCGCGTTCTAGTAGTTGATGACCACGAACTTACTCGTTTAACCTTACAATTAGCTTTTTCTTGCCAGGAAAATATCCAAGTTGTGGGCTTAGCCAGTAATGGTCAAGAAGCTGTGGAAATGGTTAAACTTTGGCAGCCTGATGTAATTGTTTTAGATTTACAGATGCCAGTTATGGATGGCTGGAGTGCATCCAGTCAAATTAAAGCTATATCCCCTAACACTCAAATCCTTGCTTACTCTTCTGTAGAGGATGTAAGTTTTCAGGGGACAAAAAAAATGTCTAGCTTTGATGATGTTTGTAAAAAAGATGTACCTACCTCCGAACTTATCGCTTTAGTAAGGCAGTTAGGTAAGCGTGCGGCAAATAACACCGTCACTGAATGAGTGAATGATAATAAATGACATCACCAACCCAGGGTTATCTCAATTCCAGGGATTTGAAGACATTATATTAGTGAAAAAGGTCGGTATATCCTCAAGTTCAAGGTCACACCGACACTTTTTCATACTCTCCACTCTAATGGCGAGTCTAGCTTCAGGGACTTTCAAATACAAATATCCCACCGTTCACAGTCAACGGTCATCAGTTAGCAACTTCAAGTTACCTCACTATATTTCAGCTTCGGGAACTGTACGTCTAAATTCATCAATTAACTCATCCAGTTCCTCCAAAGCCTGATTTACGTCAATTCTTAAAGTTCCCAAGTTTGGCTGTTCCAGTAAACTCAGTAGGTAGTCCCGCTTACTTTGCACTATGGCAATTCGTTCTTTTATAGTCTGTAGATCCATTATTTTTTCTTTGTTTTAATCACCTTTAAGTCTAAACTTAACTCATAATCTAACTAAATGCAGCAAGAGGTTGCCTATTATACCTGTAGGAGTCCAGGGGTGTGGAATTGCTACCAACTAATAAAGTGACCAACAAGTTCTTGACTTTGTTTACTCAACAAGACTTCTATCTTCCTTGTCCCCCTTGTCCCCCTTATCCCAGCACAATGGGATATTTTTTTCTAGGAAGTCCCTGAGGTTACTATCCTTGCCAATGAAAATACCACAAACAAGATGGGCTAATACTCTTTCTTAATTTGTGACTCATAGCCGATGATAATAAAACTAATATCATTTCATAAAACTCTTACTACAAGTAAGTAGGTAGGGGCACACAACTTTCATAGGTGTCAACTTAACATGAAACTTTTATTATCACTGTCTGCGTTACCCCACCCCGGTTTTGTCTAAAGCCAAAACCTCCCCTCCCCGAAGTTCGGGGAGGGGTTGGGGG
>NZ_JACKZU010000308.1:0-10021 GCF_014222165.1 Nostoc sp. 2RC | reverse complement strand
ACACTCCCCTCTCTCCCCATCTCCCCATCTCCCGACTCCCAACGGATTAGTTAACCTTGCGCTGGAAAGTAAATGTTCTTTGCACAGCTGGCCCAACCTGTCCAGTTACAGTATTCACATACTTGGTGACATCAGTGTTTACCGTAGTTCCAGTTTGGTCATTCCCAGAGTTAGTTGCTGGATTACCACTGAAAAATTGAATAGTTGATGCTCCAGAATCCTTAGCTGAACCAACAATGTTGCTAGTATCAATTTGACTATCGTTATTATTGTCTAGCGCCCAGTTGCTACTACTACCTTGAGTGCCATCTTCAGTAATCACAATCTTGTCGGCACTCAGAATTATATTTCCGCTTCCTACTTGAGGACTAGAAATATTTTTGTAAGTAATCCGATACTCAATAATGTTTCCTGGGGCAGGTTTTTTGGATGTAGTACTAAATGTGCCATCAGTGCTACCTGCTGGCAATGCTGGCCCAGTTCCTTGTAAAATTCTTGACTCTTTGAGCAATTGCAAGAAGCCAGTGTATACACGGTCAATCGTAATATTAGTAGCTGCATCATCAGCTAAGCCATTACTGTTGCTATCAATAAAAGCTGTAACCGGTGCGGGAAAACCGCGTTCAATAGTAGTTGTGACAGTTGCGCCTTGAGCAGTACTATCAGTTGAAAGTGGCGTACCAGGAGGCAAGTCAACGCTTACACCATAGTTAGCTGTACCACCATTGGCGGCAACTCCATCAATTCGCAGTGGATTAGTGGCACTAATTGGGTTACCCCCGACTACACCAGTAGCAGTTGTGAAGGTAAACTGTGTACCATTGTAGGTGTAAGCAGCTGATAAACCTTGATAGGATATCGTCACCACTGTACCCACAGGTAAATCAGTTAGTGTTGCAGGTGGTGTAGGTACCAGAGAAATATTGGCAACAGATGTACCAGTATTCTGAACTGTGTTAGTAAAGGATACCCCAGCCGGATCGACCGTTGAACCAGGAGCAACATTAGGTGGAATTAATGCTGATTTATTGGTGAAGTCATCATTGTTGCTGGTGGGCCCAACGGCATTAGGTACTCCATTTGGGCCATTCAACAGTGAGGTCGCATTGGGTACTGAGAGGGTAGTTACGTTTACATTTCCAGTCGGACTATTAGTACCAGTGTTATTATTCCCTGCGTCAGTTTGATTTGCCGGAACTACCGTACCATTAGGAACAAAGCCGCCGTCTGGCGTGGTAGGAAAGGTGTTATTAGTGGTGTTAAAGTTACCTGGGTTTTGGTCTCCTGAGTTGTCATAGATTTTAGTGGTCGGGTCTCCAGCAGTGGTACCAGTAACTTGAGCGATGTTGTAAATGTTTACCGGGCCATTTCCAGTTGCACCAGTGGTTTTAACTTGAATGGTAAAACCGTTAACTGTTGTTCCAGTCGCAACTGAAGTCACAAGGTTAGGATCGTTAATGAAACCGACCCGTGTTACTGAACTCAAGGAACCTGGAGCAGTAGTTGACCATTGAGCTGCTTCAGCATTTGTACTAGTAGGAGTGATACTGTAAACTACTCTCCAACCCGTTGGAGCAATTGGAGTGCTATTAAGCACTGTGTTTGCTGGAATAGCATCAGATACTAAAATGCGGGTGACTGGTGTACCGTCAACATTGATATTTGTACCAGCTAAAGCTGCGGGGGTCACACCAGTATTAGTTACATCGTTAAGCTCAACCCGTAAGCTCAAACCATAAGTTAGCAGGTCATCAGTCAAGGGACTAGAAGTACCAGCATTGTCATAGGCTGTCTTAGTTTTGAGGATAGTCGCTAAGGCCCTGGTTGTAGCAATGTTTCCTACTTGAATCTGCTGGGTAGCACTGGCTTCTCTAACGCCATTGACCGGCGCTCCGGCTGGGTTGTTATTATCTACAGTGTAAACGTCGCCACCATCAGCAATCCGGGGTTGGTTTTGAGCATCACCAGGAGTTTGTCCTAGTCTGACAGTGATGGTATCACCTGTTTGAGCGCCGGGTTGCACAGTAACTGGTACACGCACCAACACAGTACCATTAACTGGAATCGCTCCTGTAGTTAATCCACCAGCAGGAATATTTGTCCAGGTTGCACCGCCATCAGTGCTGTATTGCAAGTTTCCATTGGACGGCGTAGTACCATTCTTATCTGGAGGTAGTACCCCTGATACTGTAGCCGGCCCTGTTGTTGTTGCTAAATTAGGAATCTGGAATTTGGTGAGGTCGTTACCAACGTTGGTGACTGTGTAAGTGTAAACCAGCGTATCACCAGGCTTAGTACTACCACCTGGGGTAGTCTGATTGGCAATACCAGAACCTGTAACAGTAATACCAGCTACCTCTGCTACAGTCACGGTGACAGTGTTAGAAGTGGAATTGATGGGACTCCCTGGCGCGTTGGGATCTTCGTAGGTTGCTGTGGCTGTATTACTGATGGATGTACCAGCGGTAGTTCCCTCAGCTAATACAGGGGCAACAAATTGGAAAAAGCTACCAGTTAATAAGGCTGCTGCTACTAGGGATTGATAGCAATGATGTTGCTTGTTTACAAATTTGTTTTGCTTTAACATAGGAATAGTTTGTTTGTTTGCTGAACTTGTGCCCTGAGTTTTAATAGAGGATAAAGTTCGGCAATTTTTTAAAGAATTACCGATGATATTTACCTAAAACATTAATGTTTTGGGAATGCAGACTTGAGGAGTTAAAGCAGAGTTGGTGAATTCTTTGAATCAGAATTCACCAGAGAATTTTGAGTGCTTACTTCGATGTTGGTACACCCTACCGTAACCATCGAAACTTCAAAGACTAAAGCACGCTTATGTTTAACACCTGGCTTTAAGACCTATTTTGTGTATTTCAAGCTTCTTAAAATCTGCTGTCAGTTATTAACACTCCTCACCAAGTATGTTGAAGCAATACCTTCAAATAATTCGCCGATGTGAATTTGCGATCGCCTTTAATAATCAAGGCTAGTAATCACAAGTATGGGGAACCTACTGTTACGTACTGCTGAATTGTTGATGCAAGTAGAAATGTAACTTTTGCTGCAAAAAAAATCCACCGTAGAAATAAGTAACTTGGCTAGGGGTGAATGAGTGTATCAAATATTAAAATTCAACTTGTTGCAACATCAATAACAAGTTGAATCTTCACTCCAAGATAAAAATACTAAACCCTATATCTGAAAATACTTCTGGCTCTTTGTTGTTATATATTTATTCTGACTCTAGAAAGTCATTTAAATAAATCCGGTCAGCATTTGATACCGCTAAAAAGTCACTTTTGTGGAAATAAATGCATATTAATCATATCTAAGATGCAATTTTATCATACTTAGCAACAGTATTAAGACTGAATAGCCGCAACTCAGATTTTAATTTGTAACTAGAAACAAGTAAGTGTAAATACTAAATGTACAAAATCATGGTGATGAAAATTTTACAAAAATTATTACCGTGACTACTTGATATACCCGACTATTTTTATCGGGTATGTTTGACTGGTATTTTTACTCGTGTTACCATCAGGCGACAGTTGATGGACAGACAGGGAAAGCTAGTTTATGACTCAGGCAATCACAACCCAATCCCAAGTCGGTAATGCCACATTTTTTAAAGCCTTGAAGTGTAAGGAATGTGGTGCCGAATATGAACCTAAAGCCAGCAATGTTTGTGAGTTATGCTTTGGGCCTTTGGAGGTCAAGTATGACTACAGCCTTCTACGTCAGACTGTCACTCGCGAAACAATCAAAGCTGGCCCGAATTCAATTTGGCGCTACCGTCCGTTTTTACCTGTCGCAACTGATAACGTTATAGACGTGGGAACTGGTATGACTCCCTTGGTTCGTTCCCACCGTCTTGCCCGTCGCCTGGGTCTAAACAAGCTTTATATTAAAAATGATGCCGTGAATATGCCCACCCTGAGCTTTAAGGATCGGGTGGTATCGGTGGCGCTCTCTAGGGCACGAGAGTTGGGTTTTTCCACTGTTTCCTGCGCCAGCACTGGTAACTTGGCAAATTCTACAGCGGCGATCGCTGCTCATGCCGGTTTAGATTGCTGCGTGTTCATCCCCGCAGATTTGGAAGCTGGTAAAATTCTCGGTAGTCTGATTTACAGTCCCACCCTCATGGCTGTAAAAGGCAATTACGATCAAGTCAATCGTCTGTGTTCGGAAGTTGCTAATACACATGGTTGGGGTTTTGTCAATATTAATTTGCGTCCTTACTACTCTGAAGGTTCCAAAACCCTGGGCTTTGAAGTTGCAGAACAACTAGGCTGGGAATTACCCGACCATGTTGTTGCTCCTTTAGCTTCTGGTTCTCTGTTTACCAAAATTTATAAAGGTTTCCAAGAATTTGTAGAAGTTGGTTTGGTAGAAGGTAAGAACGTGCGTTTCAGCGGCGCTCAAGCTGAAGGCTGTTCCCCCATCGCCCAAGCATTCAAAGAAGGGCGCGACTTTATTAAACCAGTTAAACCGAATACAATTGCCAAATCAATTGCCATCGGTAACCCAGCAGACGGTATTTATGCCGTAGATATAGCTCAAAAGACTGGTGGTAACATTGAATCAGTCAATGATGCAGAAATTATTGATGGCATCAAACTGCTGGCAGAAACCGAAGGCATCTTCACAGAAACAGCAGGTGGTACAACCGTCGCCGTGCTGAAAAAATTGGTGGAAGCTGGCAAGATAGATCCAGATGAAACTACCGTGGTTTACATCACTGGCAATGGTTTGAAAACCCAAGAAGCAGTACAAGGCTACATTGGCGAACCCTTGACTATTGATGCCAAACTCGATAGTTTTGAACGTGCCCTAGAGCGATCGCACACTCTAGATCGCTTGGAATGGCAACAAGTCCTCGTTTAATTAGCAGTGAGGAGTGAGGAGTTAGGAGTTAGGAGTTATGAGTTAAGAGTTAGGAGTTAGGAGTTAAGAGTTAGGAGTTAAGAGTTATGAGTTTTTTTATTCCTAACTCCTCACTGTTAGGAGTTAAGAGTTATAAGTTATGAGTTTTCTTATTCCTCACTCCTCACTTTTCACTCCTCACTTTTCACTCCTCACTTTTCACTCCTCACTTTTCACTCCTCACTTTTCACTCCTCACTTTTCACTTTTTACTTTTAACTTTCTACTTCTATGGCCGTAACAGTCTTAGTTCCAACAGCTCTTCAACAATTTACTAATAACCAAGCTACCGTAGAATCCAGTGGTAGCACTATTGCTGAACTTGTGGATTCATTAGAAAAAAGCTTTCCTGGATTTAAATCGCGATTATGTGATGAAGAAGGAAAGCTACGACGGTTTGTAAATTTTTACCTCAATGACGAAGATATTCGTTTTTTAAAAGGTGCAGACACACGGCTCAATGATGGTGATGAAGTCAGTATTGTCCCCGCTGTTGCTGGTGGTTAGAAGTCAGGAGTCAGAATTCAGAATTCAGGATTCAGAAGACAGAAGTTTCGTAGGGTGCGTTATGGACGCAAGTTCTAACGCACCGAACATCATTGATGATGCTGTACTTTTGCCGATAACCCACCCTACTGCTGAATGTCACTTACTTAAAGCTT
Organism: Nostoc sp. 2RC; assembly: GCF_014222165.1. Classification (NCBI taxonomy): domain Bacteria; kingdom Bacillati; phylum Cyanobacteriota; class Cyanophyceae; order Nostocales; family Nostocaceae; genus Nostoc; species Nostoc sp. 2RC. The sequence continues at coordinate 4,434 of NZ_JACKZU010000308.1, read as the reverse complement.
TGTTGCTGCCCAGATCCCGGACTTCTTCAAGAAGTACGGTATCTAAATCAAGTTTAAGTAAGTGACATTCCACACCTGAATTCTGAATTCTGAATTCTGAATTCTGAATTCTGACTCCTGAATTCTGACTCCTAATTAATTACAAATTGTTTTAACTGAGCTTTGATGGTCTATCTGGTTACATCTTAACCGTGATTGCAAAGCGTCGATTTTTTCTAAAAGCGACATTCCCCATAAGATAGAAATCACCAGCTTGATGGTCATACCTAGAAGCAAAAGTGCAACAATTCTAGAAGATCTTTTTTGTTGAGCAAGTCTTTTTTGTTCTTCTGCTAATCTGGCTTCAATTTCTTTGCCACGTTCAGCTTCTAATGCTTTTTGCACTTCTCGCCGGTCTAATTCTTCACTCGCAGCTAAAAATTGATAATCCAAGTTGCTCAAGTTTTTGCCATTGGCCCAAGTTTGAGCGTCAATTAAAGCTTGACCGCGCAAGAGGCGAGATTCATCTTGTTGCTTTGAGGCTACCCATGCATTGAAACTTTCGTAGTAGGGGCGCAAGTTAGCTAATTTTTTTCCAACCCACTCTAGATTGAAAACTTCTTCATAAATGCGGTTTTTGATGTGGAGAAAACCTTGCTTTTTAATCACCAAACCAGACAGTAACAGTTCTACCTGTTCTCGGCTATCGTCAACAGGTACTTTAACTCCTTGGAGGGTTTGTTGATAAATTCCCAGCAACCTAGCAGCAAATTGTTCATTTCTGAGAATGCGATCGCGAATTGTCCTTAGATGTTCTGGTTCATCTTGGGATTCCCATTTTTCAATAATATGCGATCGCACTACATTTTCTATCCAAAATTCTTCTGTTCCTGGAGGAATTTTCAGCTTCCTACCCAAATCGTCTTGAGATAAACTCACAAGCAGCCGACATAATTTTTGGGTCAAAAATGGTTGCCCTTGTGTCCAAGACAAAATTTCTTGTAAGACTTTTTGGGCATGATTACCTTGAATATTCAGCCCCAAAGCTAATGGTTGAGCTTCTTCAAATGTAAAACCATTTACTTCTATAGCTTTGCCAATATTAAATGGGGTAGTATGATTTCGATATAAAATTAAATCTGAAGGTGTAGCAACGCCGAAAATTGCAAAGGTAATTCGATGATACTCTGGATTAATTGCTCGTTGGTTGTAGCAATACCTAATCAAGCTAAAAAAGTCATCAACTGGAAAATCTAAACTCAGAATACTATCAATTTCATCAATAAAAATAAATAATCTTTCGTTAGGAAACTTATCTAGGAGTACTTCTGAAATAAAATGACTGAGTTTTTGCACCAAAGAAATATCTTTTTTTTCTTGCCACCAGGTTTTTAAATTAACTTTTCCTAACAACTGAAAACCTAACCATAAATCCCCCGCTACTCCTTTGTACCATTGTTCGGGAGTGATATTCTCACAACCAATATTAGTCATATCAACGGTGGCACATCGAAAACCCTCTTGTTGTAAGCGATGTTTTGTTTTGACCATCAATGAGGATTTACCCATTTGTCTACAGCTGAGAATATAGCAAAATTCACCCTGTTTTAAAGCATTGTACAGTTCTATATCTGCTTTGCGCTCAACATAGCTAGGAGAATCACTGGTGAGAGTACCACCAACTTGGTATCGATAATTGTTCATTTGATTTCAAATTTTAAATATATTTTTTTTCATCAAATAAGTTAGGGAACTCCAAAAATAAATTATTCCAGTTAATACGTTGAACGCCAATTGCTTCTCCTGTGGTCGCCGCTACGCGTAGCTTGCTTAAGAGGAGGGGTACAAGCGTGGGAAGCCGTCCAACGCACTGTGAACCAACAGTCAACATTCAATAGTTAACAATCTTCTATGGGATATTTTTTTACTTGGAAGTCCCTTATCTAAAAATCATAAATATTTTTATTATTTATCTATCAAGGTTTTATCAGAAGTATTGACATCCTGAGTGTTTTAATATCTTACATCAGCATTAAAATTTCATTATTTATGTAAATGTACTTAGCTTTTATTTGGTAATAATAGCATACTACTAAATAAATTAAGCTTAATGTGAATTAAAGAAGTTGACATTGAACAGCGAGAACATTCATGCCAAAAGCAAACTTCAAAGAAAGGCACTACGCACAATATTAATAAATACTTGTTTAATTTTGTCTTTATAGCCCAAAATTTTTATCGGAGACGACGCTGGAATAAATTCAATTTTTCGTTCTACAGCTTCTGGCTTTCACGGATGGATAAAAGTAACTCACCAATGACTTCATTTACGTCCAATGCAAAAATTTCATTTTCTGAAACCATGTATTTATAAGGGCACAGCAATGCTGTGCCCCTAAAGCATGGCCCGTAAAACTGAAAATGGCTGTAAGTAACAACTTCGGTTAGTTAGTATTTTACTAAAAATACATTAGTTGTATACAAAAAAATTGTGAATTTTTACTTAAAAAATATATAAATTTATACAAAAATTCAAGGTTAAATCAATGATGTTATTAACATTTAAGTATGTAGTTACAAATTCCCGACTTTTTTGAAAAGTCAGGAATCTTGTTGATAAATAATTTAATTTTTGCAGGCGATCGCTTGTTAAGTTACTTCACTTCATTGGGATCGAACTTTGTCACTTTGCCTTTTTTAATGGCGACAATTACATCATAAGTTGAACAGTAAGAAAATGTGACATCATTAGCTTTGTTATAGAGATTAACTACATGACCTGCTCCACCTGGTTGGATACCAATTGGTTCTAGGTCACCGTAAAAGAAACGACGCAGTTGGTCGCCGCTACCAATTTGACCTTTACTCTTATTGAGCAAATCTAGTTTTTGGGAGACAGAAATTTGTTCGGCTGCTGATGCTTGAATTAATGAAGGATTAATCGCCTTGAGTGGCACATCCCAAACTGTGAAAAAACCAACTAAGGCTACGCTTGTAAGTAGTGGCGCAAGTTTCATTTGTGGCTCCTGAAGTTTTATTTGTCCCGCACAACCAAAGCATCGCAGTTGGGACTGAACAACAACTGAAACTGAGGCAGTAGTTTCCTGAATTTCTGACTCAATAAAATTTACTCAATTCTCAGCATTTTTTCAGGGAACAATGGTGGTCACAACTGAAAGGTGAATTTAAGTATTTTTTCAGCAAAACCTCATTTTTAATTGGAATAAAGCAAATTAAGATAATGAAAAACGCCTTGATTGCGGTGATGTGATTGTGAGTAGAGCTAAAAAAATACCCAGCTTCATCCCTCGAAAAATTTCCGGACAAACATATCTCTGGCTGGCAATGCTAATTTTTGGAGCATCTAGCGCAGTCACCCGCAAGCTTACAGAAATTGGTGCCCAACATTTTATGGGCACTCGCAATCCCATTTCTTTGTGTAATGTTTTATTCGTAGGCAACCTCTGTGCCTTGATACTTCTAATTGTAATTTATGGGCGACAGTGGAACAAAACGACTTTAAAGCAGCTTTCCCAGAAAGATTGGATTAGTCTAACAGCAGTAGCTATCCTATCAGGAGCGCTTGCCCCTGGCTTAATTTTTCAAGCACTGGCACTAACGGGGGTAAACAACATTATCTTAGTTGGACGCTTGGAACCACCGTTGACTTTGGTTTTATCCATTTGGTTATTGAGCGAACAAGTACATCTTTGGGAAATTGCAGGAGCGATCGCAGCCTTTGTTGGCGTTATCCTAACTATTATTCTCCAACCCCCACAACAAGCAATGATGAACATGGGGGGTTTGAGTTTAGGTTTAGGGGAACTTTTAGCAATAGCTGGAGCGATAGCTGTATCCGCCTCTACAATTATTGGCAAGAAATACCTTTCGCAGATTCCTTTAGGAATATATAGCATCTTTCGCACTGCACTAGGAACAGTAATCTTTTTCTTTATTGCTTTAATACTTTATGGCAGGGATCATTTTGCTGATGTACTCTCGCCATTTCTTTGGCAGTGGATGTTTTTATATGGTGGATTGATTGTAGTAGTGGGTCAGTCATTTTGGATTAAAGGCCTAAAAACTTCCACTGTATCTATGGCTTCCTTAATCGGTTCATTTAGCCCAATAGCAGGCATTCTAGCAGCCTATTTGATATTAGGTGAAGTACCTACCTTAGCTCAATATATTGGCGGTAGCTTGATTTTATTAGGCATATCCCTCAGCCAGCTTGGCATTAGACGTAAAACCAATAACAGAATAGCCTCTGCCAAAGTTAATTCCATGCAAACACAACAACAGGTAGAAACTAATATGGGATTTAAAGGGATTTAAGGGGATGGGGCATTGGGTATTGGGTATTGGGCATGGGGCATGGGGCAAGCAGGAAGTGTGGGAGGTGTGGGAGGTGTGGGAGGAGACGGAGGTGTGGGAGGTGTGGGAGGATGGTGAAAA
>NZ_JACKZU010000307.1:0-10050 GCF_014222165.1 Nostoc sp. 2RC | reverse complement strand
ACACTTCCCTATCCCCTCATCTCCCCATCCCCAGTAACTCCGTCAACCGCTGCCAATAAATTTGAGAAACTGGGACTACAGACAGTCGAGGAAGTCGCAGTAAGTCAAAGTCTGTAAATTTTTCATCTTGCTTAATTTGGGCTAAGGTGACTGGTTGCTTTACTCTTTGCACTGCCCGCACATCGAAAACTAGTCGTTTGCTGTCGTTGAGTGCTGGGTCGATATAAGGTTGACTAATTATTTCTGCTACACCGATAACTTGTCGTTCTTTACCTGTGTGATAAATCAACGCCAAGTCACCAATTAGCATGGTGCGTATATGTTTGAGGGCTAGAGGATTGTTAACTCCATCCCAAGTTGTACTGCCGTCCCGTTCTAAATCGAAGTAAGAATAAGTGTCGGGTTCAGTTTTCAGCAGCCAATACGCCATACCCAAATCTCCAAACAGATTGATGTAATTTTTTTAGTTTCCAAAAATGTAACCATTCCCGCTTTTGATGCTGGTGGTGTCAAAGTATAAACATACAAATCGTATCTAGCGATCGCATTTAAATTATGAAAAACTTGTGGTGGCTGTTAACTTTCAACAGTTACCAAAGGATTGCTATGTACGCTTAATTAAAAACATTTGTTCTGAGGAGTGCAAATCTTATGACTAGAGCCGCTTTATCCGGTTCATCTTTTCCATCTGCAAATTTGTGGAAAATACTGTCTTTAACGTTACTTTTATGTACAACTTTTACACTGCCTGCGTTGGCACAAGAAAAGGAGAAAATGTGGCGGACTTTGACTGTTAATGGCCGCGGAACCCAAGAAATTCCCACAACCATAGCGCAAGTCAGTTTAGGAGTAGAAATTCAGGCTAAAACTGCACAGGAAGCACAGCAAGAAGCCGCCCGTAGGTCATCGGCTGTGGTTGCGTTCCTGAAAAACCAAAATGTGGACAAATTACAAACCACTGGTATCCGACTCAATCCAGTTTATAGCTACACCAATAATGTGCAGCGGATTACAGGCTATGCTGCCAATAATACCGTGAGTTTTCGCATTCCCATTGAGCAAACTGGTACATTATTAGACGGTGCAGTGAAAGCCGGCGCAACACAAATTGAGGCTGTTAGTTTTGTTGCCAATGATGAAGCAATCACTAGGGCACGAAACGAAGCATTAGCAGAAGCCACTCAAGACGCTAGACAGCAAGCTAATGCTGTTTTCAGTGCTTTGGGTTTGTCACCCAAAGAAGTGGTCAGCATTCAAGTTAATAATGCGAGTCAACCTCCACGACCGGTGTTATACCGCGCCGAGGCTGCAAAAATAGCTCAACAAGCCGATGTTTCTACCCCTGTAGTTGGTGGCGAACAGGAAGTAGAAGCATCTGTAACGTTGCAAATTAGTTATTAGTCATTAGTTTTTTGTCAATAGTCATTAGTTTTTTGTCGTGACTAATGACTATTGACCAATTAGAAATTCTCTGGCGAAAAGTCTCCGCCGCCCTCGGCATCGCGCTTAGACCCCAATAAATCTAATTGGTCTACTTGGATCACTGGTGAAGAACGGTTTGCTCCTGTTTGGCGATCGCTCCATGTGTCAAACTTTAAGGAACCTTTGACGGCAATTTGTCTACCTTTTCGTACATAATTGCCTGCCACCTCTGCCGTTTTTCCCCATAGTTCTAAATTGAACCAATCAGTATGCTCGCCCTCTTTAGTGCGGCGATTCACAGCTAGTGTCAATCTACACTTAACACTACCTGATTCAAAATATTTCATCTCTGGGTCGCCGCCTACACGGCCAATGAGGGTGACAACATTGATACTCATGTGCGTTACCTTTTAGTACACTTGTACTGATTAATCTTGACTCCCATCATAGCTGATTACCAAACTATTGAAAATAATGCCTTAAAGAGTTAACAATATATTGAATTGAAAAATTATACATAAAACTGGGAGAAACACATAAAAGTATACGGATATACTAATTTCACGAGAGAATATCAAAAAATAGATGCCTGAGACATAGTAAATATTGCTGGGAATTATATAAAAATATAGTCTAGTTTACTGGACTCAGGATAGAAACAAATAGCATATAACACTATTAACTCTTAACAGTTGTAGTCAAAAAGTAGCACATAGGGGGCTTAGAGACGCGTGGGTCTTTTCAGGAACTTTCGCACATCATGGGATATGGGTATCGACCTCGGTACCGCAAATACTCTTGTCTATGTATCTGGTAAAGGTATTGTACTTCAAGAACCTTCAGTGGTTGCCATAGATCAAAGTGAAAAGGTGGCTTTGGCTGTAGGTGAAGAAGCCAAGAAAATGCTTGGTCGGACGCCTGGAAATGTAATTGCTCTGCGCCCCCTGCGTGATGGCGTAATTGCTGATTTCGAGGTTGCCGAGCTGATGCTCAAAAGCTTTATTCAACGTGTAAATGAAGGTAGATCCCTAATTTTACCACGAATCGTCATTGGTATTCCTAGTGGCGTCACAGGAGTAGAAAGGCGAGCTGTGATGGATGCAGCTCAACAAGCCGGAGCAAGGGAAGTTTACTTAATTGATGAACCTGTGGCAGCAGCAATTGGAGCTGGACTCCCTGTTACTGAACCCACTGGTAACATGATCATTGACATTGGTGGCGGCACTACAGAAGTTGCGGTGTTAAGTCTTCAAGGTACAGTGCTAAGCGAATCGGTACGCATTGCTGGGGATGAACTAACTGACTCAATCGTTCAGTATCTCAAGAAAATGCACAACTTAGTTATCGGCGAACGTACTGCGGAGGAGATTAAGATTCGGCTTGGTTCTGCGTATCCCACTAACGATGACAACGATCTCATGATGGAAGTCCGGGGCTTACACTTACTTTCTGGTTTGCCACGAACTGTAACCATCAAGGGGCCAGAAATCCGTGAAAGTATGCTGGAGCCGTTATCGGTAATTGTAGAAGCTGTGAAGCGAACATTGGAACGCACACCTCCAGAATTAGCAGCAGACATTATTGACAGAGGTATTATGTTGGCTGGTGGTGGCGCTTTGCTTAAAGGTATAGATACCCTAATTAGCCATGAAACAGGGATTGTCACCCACATTGCTGCCGATCCCTTAAGCTGTGTTGTGCTGGGGACAGGCCGTGTGCTAGAAAACTTTAAGCAAATGGAACGAGTTTTCAGCGCTCGCTCTCGCAATATGTAGCGAAAAAATATCAGACTTGAGTTCTATTTGAGTTCTATTTGGGTTTTATATAAATAGAATCCAGGTAGAACTTAATTATTAAGTATATAAAGGTATATATGGTTACAGCAAGGCGTTGGTGGGATCGTAAAGGGTTGCAAATCGGGGTATTAGCTCTAATAGCTGGTAGTGCTTGGATATTGCGGCAGACTCAAGGTGAGTTAATACTTGAGACATACTACACAATTACTCGTCCGTTGCAGATGTTACAGTCAGGGCCGACTCCAGAAGAACGCCTCAGAGATGCTCGGATATTAGAGTTACAAACTCGTATACAAGATTTGGAAAGTGAGAAGAAAAAGTTACAAAATTTATTAGGTTATGTAGAAAAAGAACCACTGGCATCAAAGCCAATTCCAGCAAGGGTGGTAGGACGTAGTGCTGACCAGTGGTGGCAACAAGTTACCTTGAATCGGGGTACTAATTCTGGGATTCAGGAAGGCTATATAGTCAAGGCGGATGGGGGATTGGTTGGTTTAGTAGAAAGTGTAACTCCCAATACTAGCCGGGTGTTGTTAATCAGCGATCTTAAGAGCCAAGTAGGTGTAACAATTAGCCGCACGGCCGCTAAAGGTGTTTTGCGAGGGGATTTTTCTGCGGACGCTGTGTTGGAGTTTTATGAAAAAGTTCCAAATGCAAAAGTAGGAGATTTAGTTTCCACGTCTACTTATAGTCAAAAGTTTCCGTCTGGCTTGGCAGTGGGAAGAATCAAGTCGCTGGATTTAAAGAAACTCCCAGCCTCAGTAGCAAAAGTTGAGCTTTTTCCGCCGATACGCTTTCTAGATTGGGTAGCTGTCTATCCCAAGCCAGAAAACCAAGATGCAGAAACCCAAAAGTCAGCACAGCAAAAGTCTAAGTAAATTCTTCCTTGAAAATCCACAAAAAAATGAAGATTCCTGCATTTGTTGGCAGCAGACAAAAAAAGTCAAAATCATCAAAGCGAAAATCGAAAATCCAAATTCCACCGCTTTCTCGTTGGCATCCTGCTGTACGTAGGTTAATGGGTTTGATGGTGACAGTCTGTTCTGTGCTGTTATGTTTATTGTTGTTACCAACCCGCCTACCAGGTATGGAATTATTGGGAATTGGCCCAAACTGGTTGTTAATTTGGGTGGTGGCTTGGAGTGTGAAGCGCACAATGTTTAGCGGAGCATTGGCGGGGATTATTTTGGGGCTACTTCAAGATGGAATGACATCGGCATTACCCACTCATGCCCTAAGTTTAGGTATGGTGGGATTTTTGACTGGTTTGCTCCAGAAACAGCGCTTTATGGAAGAAGATTTTATTTCTATTGCTGTAATTGTCTTTGTAATGGCAGTTTTGGGAGAAACTATCTTTGCTTTGCAATTAACTTTTATGGGTGATGCCCACGGTGGTTACAGCTTACAACAAGCCGGAAATATTTGGATATATTACCAACGCGTCGCCCTTGCTTCAGCGATTCTAAGTAGTCTCTGGGCACCTGTGGTTTATTATCCCTTGAATCTTTGGTGGCAGCGGATGAAATTGTTGGAGCAATAGTTTGGGTGTTGATTGTTGATTGATGACTGATGACTGTTAACTGTTAGGGTGAAATTCCATTCCCTCAGGACTTATATCAATTCTGTATGAAGATGCGCCAAACTATATGAGGAACAAACCGCAAAGGGCGCATTCGCGCAGCGTCTCGTCAGAGAAGGACACAAAGAAAGAAAGAACATTTGGCGCAGCCTCACAAAGAAATGGTATTACGCACAGCTAACGGAAAACTAACCACAGAGAAGCGTGCGTTGGGCGGGTTCCCCGACTTGTTCGCCCTTGGCGTTCCTGTTCGCGTAGCGTCTGGCAGAGAGGACTTTAGTTCTAGCTTTGAGGACTGAAGTCCTCACTACAAACTTTTTATTATGTGTGCTTTGGCGGATATGATGTAAGTTTTTCTTGGAGAAAAGCATCAAATGTCAACTTATTTGGTAGCGAGGTTTGTGCGCCTGGTTTTGTGGCGGCTAAAGCGCCTGCTGCTGCGCCCCAAATTACTGCCTGATGTAAGGATATTCCTTGAAAAAGTGCTGCTGCTAAAGCGCCGTTAAAAGCATCGCCAGCTGCTACTGTGTCTACTACATGAACTGGAAATGCAGGTACAAGAAAATTTTCCTGGGCAGTTGCACAAAAAACACCTTTAGCTCCTAATTTGACGATCGCACATTTCACTCCCCGTTGCAATAAAATCTCACCTGCTTTGGCTGCTGTTTCTTCTCCATCCACAGCAAAACCCACCAACTGTCCAGCCTCAACTTCATTGGGTGTGATAATGTCTATCAATGGATAAAGTTCTGCGGGTAAATTCGATTGTGCAGGTGCGGGGTCAAGAATAACTTTGATGTTTGCGCTTCTGGCTGCTTTAGCTGCTGCAACCACCGCAGGAATGGGAATTTCTAATTGTAAAAGCACTGCTGTAGCTTCTGGTAATAAGCTAGATAATCTTTGTACATCTTCTTGATTGACGCGTCCATTTGCACCAGGAATAACAACAATTTGATTTTCTCCAGCTTGACTAACGGTGATGATGGCGACTCCAGAACTCACAGTTTCATCAACAAAAACATTGTTTGTCTGCACGCCAGATGCTTGCAAATTCTTGAGAAGTTCGACACCAAAATTGTCTGCACCAACACGCCCCACCATTTGAGTAGGAATTCCCAATCTGGCTAATGCTACAGCTTGATTGGCTCCTTTACCTCCGGAAACTTGAAAAAAATCTTCTCCGAGTAAGGTTTCTCCACCCACTGGTAACCGGGGTGCTGTGGCTACCAAGTCCATATTGATGCTGCCAAAAACGATGATGCCCATGCTGATTTTTGTTTAGCTGATGAGTTGCCTCATAGTATAGGACGCGATCGCAGTGCTTAAATTGTTTGGAGTTAGGTATTTGGTGGGAACTGAATATAGCAAGAAGGCATTTTTTCTTATTCTTGACGCGGATCTGATTGGGGTGGATGCCAACCCGCTTCTACCCAAAAACCACGGGCTACTTGAATCGAAGGCTCATCCCGACGTTCATCATTAAAGTCAAAGCGATGGCTAGTAGCTCTCCCTGTAGGAGTTATACCTACAATTTTTCTCCCGTCTTTTGTCCAAATAAAATGCTCAGACCACTTTTGCTGACGGGGATGAAAAAGAGGGACTTGTTTTTGAGTTTTAGGATCAGTACCTACTGTAAAAGTATAGTGACGCTCATTACAGCGATGACAAGCTAAAGCTAAATTATCCAGTTCATCTGAGCCACCCAAAGACTGGGGCATGATATGGTCAACAGTAAAACGGTCGGGACTCAAGTATTCTGGAGAATGGCAGTATTCACACAGATACTCAGCTCGTTTTCTTACAAGTCTTCGAGTTTGTTCGGACACCATTTACTTTTCGCCGCTAGTTGAGCGTTAATCAAGGTAAATATTCGCTCTAATTCGGAGATACCTACATATTCAGCTTCTTCTTCAGAAGTGAGCGTATCAGCTTTTTTTTTCTGCAATAGTTCTTCAAAGCGAGACTGTAGCTCATCGGTAAATTTGAAAAGATAAATGTCACCGAATTCGCTCATTCTGATACCAGAAGATATTAAAGATGAGGGTTGAACCATCAATTGAGTAGTCATTGTGTGTTCGCAGTGCCTTTGGTTTTATTGTGCCTCAATTAATTGATGACTATATTGCTGTAGGCGTGTGCTTTCAGCAAACTGCCACTCTTTTCCAAATCTCTGTTGAGATCAGCAATGCTATATAGTAGTTGATGCAATTGCGAACCTTTATGATCTAAAAGTTCACACAGTATAGAAGTTAAATGTTCTTCATCGGGGCAAAAACCCAATGAATACCTTTGGCAAAGTATTTTATCTATGCTTCTAAAATACTTAAAGAAAAATTTTATATCTCTCGGTGTAAGAACAGGAATCCCAGGTAGTTTAGAAGTATAACTCATAAGATTTTCTCTTAAATACTGAAATCGATCATTTTTGTATCCAACAATACCATAGTAGTTTATGGGTAAACCCCCATTTTTAAAGTCCAATCATTCTAAACGTCTCAGCATAGCGAATGAGCTTTGATGGTCAAAATTTGAGAATGCCTCAAAATGCGATCGCCTTTTCCATTTCACTCACTTCCAACAAGCTATACTGCCAAATAGCGCTTAACAAATCTTAAAAACCATCATTGCAAACATAGGATATGCAAAACACAGATGTAGTTATCATTGGTAGCGGTATTGGCGGTTTGAGTTGTGCTGGTCTTTTGGCGCGGTATGGCTTTGATGTGATAGTCTGCGAAAGTCATTCCATTCCTGGTGGTGCCGCCCACGCTTTTGAGCGCAATGGTTTCAAGTTTGACTGTGGCCCTTCTCTCTACTCTGGGCTGTCTTACAGTCCCTCCACAAACCCACTGCGGCAAGTTCTAGATGCCATTGGCTCGGAATTACCGTGCGTTACCTATGATACTTGGGGTTGTTATCTGCCAGAAGGTTATTTTGATACGTCAGTTGGAGCTGAGCAATTTTCCGAAGTGTTGATGAAATTGCGCGGTCGTGAGGCTGTAGCACAATGGCAGCAACTCCAAAGGGTTATGGAACCACTGGCTAGTGCAGCAACGGCTATGTCACCGGCAGCATTACGCTTTGATTTGGGTGCAATTCAAACTGTGGGACGATTTGCCCCTTCTATGGCAAAACATATTGCAAGTATCATCAAGCTGACTGGGCCTTTCAGTCGAGTTATGGATGGTGTTGTCAAAGACCAATTTACGCAAAATTGGCTGAATTTGCTGTGTTTTCTGCTTTCTGGTTTGCCGGCAGATGGCACGATCGCCGCAGAGGTGGCATTTATGTTTGCTGATTGGTATAAACCAGGGGCAGTACTGGATTATCCCATTGGTGGTAGTGGTGCTTTAGTTGACGCCCTCGTCCAAGGATTACAGCGTCACGGTGGTAAGTTGATATTGGGCGCACATGTCGAGCAAGTGTTGGTGGAGGGTAATCGGGCGGTGGGTGTGCGTCTGCGCGATCGCCAAGAAATCCGCGCCCGCAAGGCAGTTATTTCTAATGCATCGGTTTGGGACACGCTGAAGCTGTTACCTGAAAGTGCAGTATCAAAACAGTTCCGCGCTCAAAGACAAGCCACACCTGAGTGTGATAGTTTCATGCATCTGCATTTAGGTATTAATGCCGAAGGATTACAGCCAAATTTACAATGCCATTACGTCGTGGTGAATAATTGGGAAGCGGGGATAACAGCACCTCAAAATTTGGTGGTAATATCAATTCCTTCAGTTCTTGATTCATCCCTAGCACCACCAGGTAAGCATGTAATTCACGTTTACACCCCAGGGAATGAGCCTTATGGTATTTGGCAGGGGATGGATAGAAAAAGTGAAGAATACGCCAAACAAAAGCGATCGCGTGCTGAGGTTATGTGGCAAGCGCTAGAACGGGTTATTCCAGATATCCGCTCTCGTTGCGAAGTTACACTAGTTGGCACACCTTTAACCCACGAACGTTATCTGCGCCGTCACCAAGGTTCTTACGGGCCAGCAATTGCAGCTGGTTCTGGCATATTTCCCGGCCCCAGCACTCCCCTACCAGGGTTGTTGTGCTGTGGAGATTCGACATTTCCCGGTATTGGCTTACCAGCAGTCGCCGCTAGTGGGATGATTGCAGCCAACACTCTTGCACCTGTTAACAAGCATTTAGAGATGCTTGAGCAGATTAAATGCGTTTAATAAGAATTCAGAATTCAGAATTCAGAATTCAGAATTTAGAATCAATTCAGGACTTACGCAAAATCATGAAAAAACTCTAACTCCTAACTCCTAATACCAATTTAATTAATGATTGCAACATATCCTTGGGTGAAGACGCGATGAATCACGTCTCTACAAATGGTCTATTTGTCGCATTCTTTTTTCAAATTAGTATAACTCCTAACTCCCAACTCTTAACTCCTAACTCCTAACTCCCAACTCTTAACTCCTGAATTCATTTAATTTGTTGAGTACAAAATCGAACTGCTAACATAGCCGCACCGGCAGCTAAAATTGCTAAGGTACTTCCAGGTTCAGGTACGGCGGCAACTTTAGCATCAATTCGTGCGGTTCCAGCAAATAAACCTGCCAAACTTGAGTTACCAAGTGTCTCAGCAAATTCTGGAGAAATGAACAGTTGAACGTCAGCCAAAGCTAGAGTTAAATTTTGTTCGTCAAATGTCACAGATTGCGGAGCGCTCAAATCAAATAAAATTGGATTTGTAGAAGAAATTGTGTCTCTTAAAACAAGTCCGCTAGTATTAGGGACAGTACGTCCTGAAGCAAAACCAATTGAAAAGTTACCAACAGTAGTTTGTTGGTTAAAGGTAACAGTACCAATATGCTCGATTGTACCAAAGAGTGGAGTAAAACCTCCTTCGTCACTGAAGGTGAAGTTGGTAGCTGAATCGATTTGAAAGCCAACTAAATAATCGCTGGGAATTGGTGGGACTGTATCTTGAGTGCCTGTAATGATTAACCCGATATTTCTGAGAATATTTTCGTGGTCGCGATCGATACTGGTAACTCCAGATTCAACTTTAAAATTAGCAGCTTCTACTTGTATGGGTGCAATTGTCATACAAGCTGCTGTCATGCAACCCAAAATTCCTACAATGTGAGAAAAACGCATATATCATTGTCCTTATTTTCTGTGTTTGATTTTTGATAATTCAAAAGTTTTATTGAAGTTGCCTAACTCTAAAAAATAAACAACAGCTTTAGGTTGTTGATTGTTGACAGTTGAGTGTCAAGAGTAGTCATAAAATAT
>NZ_JACKZU010000306.1:0-10053 GCF_014222165.1 Nostoc sp. 2RC | reverse complement strand
ATACTTAGTTCTCTCATTAAAAATTGATCTGGGAAAATAAAATTTAAACAATTATCAGGTGATTTACTTATGGATTTATCTATAAAATTTATTATTTCTAAGCAATTTTTACCAGCCTTCCTTTGTATCGAAATATTTTGCGCTTCTACAATACTACTAGTTGAACTATAAATAAAGAGAGATATTAAAAAACTCAAGCATAATCCTGAAACTATATATTTTTTTTTGACTCCAACTTGCCATTTGTAGAAAATCCATAATCCAGACAATTGTAAACAGGATATGACTAATAATATCGAAACAGTTATGTACCTAGATGCAGTAGCTTGCTCAACACCAAAACCAGCTCTACCAACAGTAGTAATTGATGCAAACAAAACGGTAAACCAACCGAATGATAACCAAGGTGCTACTTTATTGGCAAACTCTGATTTTTGATCAACAAAAAACAAAATATTAAAAAAGAAAAAAATTGATATTATTATTATCCCAGTACCTACAGGAGGAAAAGTAGTTTTTAATAATGAAAAACCTATGAGAGTGAAGAAGTATTCAAATGCAATTAATGGATTCTCTAAAACAAAAAATATAGCAGGATGATTAGAAGGTTTTTCATAACCAATATAATAGATTGCAACACAAAAAGTAAAAATTACCATCCATAACAAAATCCTGAATTGTTTCTGTTTATTTCTTCCTTCAAGGATGTATACTGATGGCAGTATAGCCAGCCAAGATAATAATCCATGAGCGGACGAAAAGCTAGCAATAAAACAACATATAGATGCAAGTAATAGTCTAATATTTGGAAGTAAGTTTTTAGGTACAGTAAGAATGAAAACTGCTAATATTAAGCAGGTATTGATTAGTAGCCAAGCTATTTGAAAACCCCATAACCAATTCTCATACTGATTCAATGAAAAATGTGCAATAGAAATTGTTACATTAAATAAATGAAATAATACTTTATTAGATTGATTCCAATTAGAAGCTGCAATTTTATATAAAATTAAAAAATTTAGTAAAGCTAACAAAAAAATAAAGTAAATTTCTAGTTTAATATTCCATTTAGAAGAAAATGCCAGTACTGCAAATATTATCCTTGGAAAAAGTATGCGATGCTCGTTGTGTTGAGAAAAAAAATCGTTGAAATTTGTAGTACCGCTATGAATTTTATCAAAAAAATTTACTAAAGCCCAATCATCGCCAAAGGGTAAATTGACACTAAAAGTAGTTACAAACCAGAAAAGTAGAACAGCTGGTAGGGAATATGCAACTACTAAGAGTAACTTTGCTTTTTGAAATGAAACAGGTTTGTTGTACATAATTTTTTCGGTGAAATTTTATTGATTGTAGAATTCAAGTAAGAATCTGCGCTCTTCACCGAATATTTCAAATTGATGATAAGGATGTTTAGGACGGTTCCAGAGGATGTTCATAAAATATGTTGACTTTAGCCTACACTAACGAACAGCTGCTAAAGCAAAGCTCGGTCCATTCGGATGATCTGGAGCATCAAAACTAATTTCAATGTTTTTCAAACCAAAGTAGTTGAGGCAAGATAGTATATCATTACGGCTCATCCAATAACTATTGCTTGCATTACCGCCACAGAAACCTGACCATTCCAGCGCTTTTTCATATTCTTGACGATAAAGAATGTGCTTAAAGCCATCATAATTAGTTTGAGAACTACCTGTAAATTTATGTCTCAGCTTCGGATTAGCTGAAATTATATTTTTGTCGTAATAATGAGTCCAAATAAATATTTTATCTGTACACTTAGCTATTAATCCAATCAATTCAGCTGGATTTGTCATATGATATAGTACACCGCTAGCTATGCATACATCAAATTTAGTCTCGGTGTTTCGCAAATATTCTACAAAGTCCCCATATAAAAAACGTGTGTTTTTGAGATCTAATATTTCTTTGATAATTAAACACTTTAAATAAGCACGACTATTAGCTTCTATTGATAAAATTGATGCTGCTTTTAAGGATTCCAACATATAAGTGTGTCCTGCTTCTAATGGGCCCAACTCCAGCACAGTTTTACCTTGAATTCCTCCTAATCGAGTTGCGGCCCAATCAATTCTTGGATCTTCAAACAATGGAATTGAACCTGCTTGAAAATTTGCCAATGGAGCAGGTAATTTTGATGACCACTCACCTTTAAAAATATCGAGTGCGTTTTGGGGACTGGGCGCAGATTTGATGTATTGATCTAAAATGTTCATAGTTTTATAAAATGAACTGAAAAACCAGAAAAATTTATGCTATTTTTTTCAAAATGGCAATAAATTCTATTCCATTCTTTTGAAGCAATTCGATTTCAAAGTTGAAATATTGCTTTCTACAGTAAAGAAGAAATTCTAAAAACTCTACCTGAGTCCATACATGAAAGTGAATACTGTAGTTAATATTCATCAAGTGCTGAACTGATGCTGCAACTTCAGCTTCTGGTACTTTATTGACTAATCTACTCCACTCCTCAAAGTGAGAATTCACAGACCATGCAGGCCCATAAGCATAATCATCGATCAAGTGTTCCAGAGATGTGACCGGGCGCTCGGAGTCAAAGGTGTAACGCATATCTGGCACGGCCATATACAAAATCCCGTTAGGCTTTAGTACTCTCAAATGCTGCTTAATTGTACTGATAGGGTTTTGGCAATGTTCAATCATGTGATTAGCAATCACAAAATCTACTGAAGAGTCGGGTATGGATAATAGATTTTCGCCGTCATCAATAATATCAATTTCTACTAATTCAAATTCTGCGAGTTCTGGATACTGTTTTCTGAGTTCAGCTACAGATATTCTGTCAACATAACGAACCTCAGCATTACTGGGAACTTCTAACGGTGAATGTAGCGCTCCAATCTCAATACCATGACCCGATAAATACTGCGAAGCAATTTGCCTACGCAATCTTTGTTCCGGTGTACTAGCATTGTTAGTTTTTACTTGCAGCTCAGGTGTACTAGCATTGTTAGTTTTTTCCTCGACTCGGAGTTCATTTTTATTTATTAAATCCTTTAATTTATACAGCAAATTTTCTAATACGTAACCCATCTATGACATTACTCCTAAAATAATAAAATCTTAAATTTAAAAGTCTATATCCTTATACTAAAGTCTTCGACTTGCCTAGATAAATGTGGACTATAACAAGGATCGTGTTCCATAAATTCTTTCCATTTATTCTGCATATACATTATTTCTTTCATAAATCTAGCTTGTTTTGCAGGTGTATCTTCATGGCCTCTACTCTTAGATTCATAATGGTACAGTAGGACGTGCGGTAAGTAGATATTCTTGTAACCTTTTTCAACAACCTTTAAACAAAAATCAACATCATTAAATGCCACCTTAAGTTCTTGTTCAAAACCTCCTATAGCTTCAAAAATTTCTCGTCTACACATTAAACAAGCTGCTGTTACAGCGGAATAATTATTTACAGTTAGGATTTGATCGAAGTATCCTGGAGAATCAGCTGGATAATATTTATGACTATGGCCAGCAACTCCTCCAATACCCATAATTACGCCAGCATGTTGAATTGTATTATCTGGATATAATAACAAAGCTCCCACAGCACCTATAGAAGGTCTTTGAGCTTGTTCAACCATTGCATCAATCCAGTCAGGAGTAATGACTTCGATATCATTATTTAAAAATAGTAAATAATCTCCTTTAGCTTGATTAACTGCATAATTATTAATTCGGGAATAGTTAAAAGGTATATCTAATCGGTAGCATTTAAATCTACTGAATTCCTTTTGCTTCCATTTGGAGATCACATTAGCTGTATTTTCTTCTTGACTCCCGTTATCTATGAGAATTACTTCATAATTTGGGTAAGTTGTCTTATCAAAAATAGATGTAAGGCATTTGTCTAAAATATCGCCTAAATCTCTTGTAGGGATGATAATGCTAACAAGTTTATAATCTTTGATTGTGTATCTAATAATGTAATGACCAGCACAGTTACGAGTCGGTGTAACTCGCCCGTCTTCTCCTCGTCTAGCAAGGGCATCTACTAATGCTTTCTCTGCTGCAATGACAGCATAAGGTTTTTGATCTGGTTTACTTGCCGCAGATTGGGGATGAATTCTCCAGTGGTATAATATTTTTGGTATGTGAAATATTTTTGTAGTTTTTTCCGTTAATCTTAAAACTAAATCATAGTCTTGACTGCCCTCATACCCTACCCTAAAACCTCCAATGGCGTTTACTAAATCTCGTCGATATATCCCTAAATGGCAGGTATACATCCGAGATAAAAAAGAGTCAGGACACCAATCTGGTTTAAAGAAAGGATCTTGAAGTTTACGGTTATCATCAATTTTATCTTCATCAGAATAAATCATATCTGCTTCTGGATGCTTATTCAGCAGTAGAGCAGTTTCATACAAAGCATCTGGAGTTAGTAAATCATCGTGATCTAGTAAGGCAATAAATTCACCTGTTGCTATTTCTATTGCTGAGTTAGAACAACTAGAAATATGGCCATTTTCAGTTCTAAAAATAACTTTTATCCTAGAATCTTTCAAGGAGTAGTCTTCTAAAATTTCTCTAATATAATTATGTGTAGAGTAATCGTCAGCAATACATAACTCCCAACGTGGATACGCTTGATTCAATACAGATTCAATAGCTGCTCGGAGATAGACCTCAGGAGTATTGAAAACAGGCATAATCACACTAATAGTCGGCTGATAAGCTAAGAATTTTGCGGTTTCAACCATCTTTTGTAAGGCTGTTTCAGTGGGGTAGTTTTGGTTCAGCCACTTCTGGTAATTAAGATCGTTAGTTTGAGGAATACCTGGTAGTGGGATGGTAGATAGTGATAAATCATCAAAGTTTAACTTTGAAGAAGTTTTTTCCCGTAATTTGTTCAAGCAGTAACGGAGTCCCTTTGTTCTGAACACAAACCATAAATTTTTCAGTTTTGACAAAAAATTTATGTAAGATAAACTATTTTCGTCTATTAAATTTGTAGCGCTTTTGAATTTAATCCATAAACTTTTGTCAAACGAGTTTTCATCGTCCAGTGAACCCAAGACATGTCTAAATCTAAACCATATTTTTCGCATCCGCCAAAATTTACTAGTACTCATCGCTATAATTGTGCTCTGCGATCGCTCTAATTGAGCTTGAGTATCTTGTAATTGAAATTGGGAATGTTCTAACTGAGCTTGAGTATCTTGTAATTGAAATTGGGAATGTTCTAATTGAGCTTGAGTATCTTGTAATTGAAATTGGGAATGTTCTAATTGAGCTTGAGTATCTTGTAATTGAAATTGGGAATGTTCTAATTGAGCTTGAGTATCTTGTAATTGAAATTGGGAATGTTCTAATTGAGCTTGAGTATCTTGTAATTGAAATTGGGAATGTTCTAACTGAGCTTGAGTATCTTGTAATTGAAATTGAGAATGTTCTAACTGAGCTTGAGTATCTTGTAATTGAAATTGGGAATGTTCTAACTGAGTTTGAGTATCTTGTAATTGAAATTGTAATTCCTGCAACAGAAGCTGATTTTCCTGTACTTTAGCTTGAGCTTGTTGCAGTTTTATTTGTGTGTCTTGTAGTTGAGATTGCAATTCCCGCGATTCTTCCAATATCTTAGAAGAGTGCTTGTTGATTGCAGGATATTCTGCTTCTATACTGCAAGGTTCTGCCCGAATAATAAACTGTAAAGTTTCGGCATCTCGATCTTCTTCAATTTGTTTAATAGTCTCACTGTTGAATTCTGCTCTATTATTCTTAGGTATCAAAGGATTATCTGAAAAAATTCCTATTTGGGTTTGGTCAACAATGTTTACTAAATATCCTGGTCTTTCAAATAATTCCTCAACTGTTTTTCTGGTAAAAAACCTTAAATGAGTGTTATCTAAAATTCCTAATTCTGTATATTCAAATCTACCTTGTAGTAAAGATAAGCGAATTGCACCGTGAGCAATATTTGGGATAGAAGCAATTACATATCCATCTTTTTTTAATATCTGCTTTGTGTCTTCCAAAATTTTCCAAGGGTTTCGCAGATGTTCCAAAACATCTCCAAATACTGCTACATCAAACTCATGGCTAGGTAAAATTTCTGTAACAGAAACAAAATCCAAGTCTGCAACTATTACCTCTTTACAGTATTGTTCGGCAAGTTTGGCAGCATTTGGGTTTATGTCTACTCCTGTGACAATACACCCTTTCTTATTGAGTAACTTAGCAAAGTAACCAGTCGCACACCCAAAGTCTACTACTCGCTGATTGTCTGCAATGAGATTGAACATTTTCGTTAAACTGTGGTTTTGATCCAAACCTTCTTCTGCGAGGGTTTCAACTAAGGGGTAATCTTTTGACCAATCTTTATTCATAATTACTAAGAGTCTAGTGATATTTACATTAATTAAACTTGTGTTGCTATTCTTGGTAAGACTTCTTTGTTTACTTCAACAACCATAGGTTGAGCTACTAAAGCATGAATGTGCTTTCCAGTCTCTGGGGGCAAAATTTGAAAAACCATGATATTATCAATCCAGTCAAAGCTAAGAGCTTCATAGCTTTCAGAACCAGCAACTGTTAAGCTATAAGAACTAGGTCTTAGAGGTAAATTAAATTTAAATTTAATTTCTATTTCTTCTCCTGGTTCTAATTCTCCTATTTTTATATTTTCTTCTAAAGTATTACTACCAATTACTTCATTTCCATTTTTATCGCATATATAAAAGCCCACAATACAACTTTTTAGGGAAAAATAAACTTTCAAATTCACAATTAAGGTTACTTGTTCATCAAATGCAAGAATGGGATTTTCGCCAACATATTCACCTAAATGATTAAGGATTTTTACGCTTTCTATTCTGGCTTTTCCACTTCCTCTGCGTGTTGCCTTGCTGAAACTTGAACTTAGAGATGAAATATCGCTATTTTGAGGGGTTGAAGCTTGTGTTTCTTTATTTATAATGGTATTTACTTGTTTTTGGGAATTAACTTCAACTTCTTGTGCTAAACCTAATTCAAGTTCTGTAACTAGTTTTAAATATTCAATTACAACCGCATTTGGCAATCCTGTGGTATGTACTTTCCCGTCATGAATCATGATCGCTGAATTGCACAATGTTTTGATTGCGCCGGCATCGTGGGAAACAAATAATGTTGTCACTCCAGAATCCATCATCGCACGCATTTGCCGCATACAACGATGTTGAAATACAATATCTCCAACAGCAAGTGCTTCGTCAACAATTAAAATCTCTGGATCTACATTGACTGCTACAGCAAATGCCAAGCGTACATACATACCACTAGAATAAGTTTTAACGGGTTGTTCGATGAAATCGCCGATATCGGCAAAAGCAGCAATATCATCAAATCTGTCTTCGATTTGTTTTTGACTCAATCCTAACAATCGTCCGTTAAAAAAGACATTTTGTCTTCCAGTAAACTCTGGGTTAAAACCACTTCCTAATTCTAATAAAGCAGAAACTCGACCATCGACTCGCACATCACCAGTTGAAGGGGTGAGAGTTCCCACTATAATTTGTAACAATGTACTTTTTCCAGAACCGTTGCGTCCAATTACTCCAACAGTCTGTCCTTTGGGAATCTCAATGTTGATATCCCGAAGTGCCCAAAATTCATCTGTTCTACTCTTACCGGGTAGCAAAACTTCTTTGAGCCTATCGACAGGGCGGCTGTAGCGTTTGAAACACTTGGAGACATTCTTAAGGGAAATAGCAATTTCTTCACCCATACTTTTGCTGTCAATCCTCAAAACCCACACACTAAGGCTAAAATGCGATGTCTACGACGGGCTATGCCTACGCACTTATTGTGCCAGATGCCACTATATAATCAACCCTGTTATCTCTAGCTAAGGAACTTTACCCTATTCAACTGCAAGTTTACAATACATCTGCGAATGCTGGACGCAGGTGACGATAACACGACAATCCTCCAAAAAACACTAAAACCGCAATTAGTGAGGAAACTCCCCATTCGCCCCAGTGTTTTACTTCTCCAACTAAAACTATGTCACGATAAACTTCAGCGATCGCTGCCATTGGATTTAACCAGAATACCAAACTGCGCCATTGCTCTGGAATTGCTGATGCTGGATAAACAAGCGGTGTTGCGTAAAACCAAATATTTAAAATCATCCCTAAAGTCTGCGGGATATCTCGTAAAAAGACAGTTAGTCCTGCAACAAAATAACCTAACCCTGCCGTTAGTAATAACTGCGTTAGCCAAACCAAGGGTAATAGCGCCAAGGTAGTATGTAAAGTATGAGAAATTGCTGCCACAAAAAAAATCAATGCCATTAAACCCAAAGAACTCTCAATGAACGTAGATAAAATTGGCACGAGTGGTAACAAAGTTAGGGGAAATACAACCTTTTTGACTAAATTCGGCTGTCCTACTACTGAACTAGCAGACTGTATCAAACCCCCTGTAAAAGCAATCCAGGCAAGTAAGCCTGCAAATATCCACAAACCAAAGGTGAAGTTATTTTCTGGTAAAGTTTTGAGAGTTAATTTTACTCTCAACACAACGGAGAATACATAAGTGTAAATCAGTAATTGTGATAACTGATTTACCAAAGGCCATAAATTGCCTAAAACAGAACCTTGATATCGCGCCTCTAAATCTCGCTTTACCAAAATTCTTAGCAAGCCAAATTTTGCCCATAATTGTTCATTTACAGGCACTATGCGCCTCAGTCTTCCCGCTTTACGTACAAAACCTCGCATTGTCTGTAACAATTTCTGGTTCCTCGTTCACTACTTACACACCTAATTGTTCTCCATAAAGCTTTATAGCAATTAAAGTACGTTTGTCTTCTTTGGAGAATAAATTGTTGCTATGAAATCTTATCCAAAATGTGCCGATTATACAATAAATCCGCTATTGGCAAGTGTATTTTAACTACAAATATAAATTTTTGTCGGCAATACTGCTTTGTTTGTCAAAGGAGCAAGTTTTTTAGCTAACTCAAACTATCTGGATCGATACCCTGCGATCGCAAATACTCTGCCAATCTATCAGCCCGTTGGCGTTCTTGTTCGGCTTTTTCTTTTGATGTTGGCACCCAGCCTGCTGCATTATACCAACGCAACCACAAGCCCGTTGTCTGCTGATAAGTACCTTGCCACAGACCCAATCCTAATTCTAATTCTTGCAACCAAAAGCGGTTCTCTATTAAAGATATTGCCTCGTAGCTAGTCCCTTGAAGTTGAAAGGCACGCAAATGATTTTCATAGCGGTCATAAATAACGTAGTAGGGAACCCGCAAAATCCGTTCATAGACTTCCCACTTGGTTGGGGGCTGGTTGACCTCCCGTAGGGTTTTTCCCAAGTCTTCTTGTTCCGTACCAGGTGAGAGTAATTCCACCACTAAAAAAGGCACAACTCCCTCTTGCCAAATGACGTAACTTAAGCGTAGGTCTTGCTGTAGAGTAGCGCTAGGTACTCCTAGAACCATGTACCAATCAGGACGTTTGTACCATAAAGTGTGGCGCGGGTCATAATAAAGATTTAAATCGCTAGCGAGTAAAATTTCCTCTGGTGGATAAGTCTGAGGTTGACAAGTCTCAGTGAGTAAATCCGCCTGAATGCAGTGAAATTCATCTGGCAAACCCGATTCCCCTATTAATTCACTGGGTAAATCACACATCGTAGGCATGGTTTCTTGCGGTGGGCGCGGAGGATCTGTTTGATACATCACTGTTACCTTCATTGTTTAACTCAAACTATCAGGATTTACTCCTACGATCGCAAATATTACGCCAACCGTTGCGATCGCAATTGTTCTTTCTCCAACCTCACTTGTGCCTCAGATGTTGCCTGTTGCGCTCTGAGAAAGGTATGTACTTGTTTGGTTGTTGATTTAATTTTAAGCTTTTTGTCTTTGGGCATTGGGCATTAGGCATGGGGAAAGGGAAAGGGGCAAGGGGAAAAGGAAGGGGAAAGATTAAATTTATTCCTTTTCCCTTTTCCCGGTTGGTGAGCTTGTCGAACCATTAACCTTTTCCCCTGCCTCCCCATCTC
>NZ_JACKZU010000305.1:0-10061 GCF_014222165.1 Nostoc sp. 2RC | reverse complement strand
CTTCCCCCTTCCTCCTTTTTCTATCCGTCGAACTCACGTTATTTTTAAGGCTTGTATTGCGATTACCACCACATTGTTCCGGGACTACCTTTAAATGGGCCGACAATATCAGCAGTAATCCATCCCCCGTAAAAATCACCCGGTTGAGGCGTTACAAGCTCATCATTGACATAACAAGCATCCATTAAATTGGCAATAAAACCATAGTATTTTGCAATGGGAACAAAATCAGGAGTGGGGTCAAAATATCGCCAAGCTGCATATTTTAAATACTTCTCACCAACTTTGACATCATAATATTCATAGCGACCTTTCCATTCACACAAGCCTTTTTTTGGTGTTTCAATTAAATGTTCTAGTTTAATGTCTTCGGGGGGAAAGTAATAGGTAGGAGGATGGCTGGTTTCTAAAACTCTTTTACCTTTGTTAGTTTCCGCCAAAACAATCCCATTACAAATCACCCGCAAATGTTTATTAGTGTCTTCTAAAACAGCCGGACGCGGATAATTCCAAACTGATTCTTGACCGGGTTGTGGAGGAATAGGACTTGGTTTCATCATTGGTTTTTACTATTTTTAATCGGAATGATATAGGAATCCGGTTTGATTCGGAGAACTAATGGTTCATCGCATTAATTTTGCTGAGTGAATTAACTTTTTAACTTCTTTTCTTCTTCCTCTTTCTTTGCGTACTTTGCGTACTTTGCGGTTTGTTCCTTAAAACCCTCAGAACTAATGAGACAGACCACTAATAGTCTATGTCATTAATTTTGATAGGTTAATAAACGAACCGCAAAGGACGCAAAGAGCGCAAAGAAAGAAAGAAAGAAAGAAAGAAAGAAAGAAAGAAAAATTAAGAATAAGTTCACCTATCAGAACTAATGGGACAGACCACTGGTCGTAGAGAC
The DNA here is from genome assembly GCF_014222165.1 of Nostoc sp. 2RC. Lineage (NCBI taxonomy): Bacteria > Bacillati > Cyanobacteriota > Cyanophyceae > Nostocales > Nostocaceae > Nostoc > Nostoc sp. 2RC. The sequence continues at coordinate 9,154 of NZ_JACKZU010000305.1, read as the reverse complement.
TCTTAACAGGGAACTTTTAACGGGCAACAGGAAAGTCGGTTTCGATGGGTTTGAGTCCCCCGCCTATAGGTGGTAAGTCTTGACGGTAGCTGAAATCTCCTGTCATAGACAGTCCCCGTTCCCTGTTAATTCTAATTACTTGATTTACTATCAGCAGACATCTTTGTAAGTCCTCCATGATAATTAATCAATTTAGACTCGGCTTTACCAATTCTAGTTAAACGAAACTGCCAATCAGAAATATCTTCGTAGCTGAGGTGGTGGGTGTCACAACTCGGTGTCCATAACCCGCCAACAATGGAGGGATCGTCAAAGCGCAACAGTCCTGATTTCCGGATGTTTTCCCCTTGGGGCGTTCCTGGTATGGGAGAAATGGCATAGGAGGCGACTTGAAATTCCAAATCGGGATTAATTTCTCTTAGTTGTCGATGCAGTTCTGAGACTGCTTCTTCGAGGCGGAGTAAACTTTCGTGGGTGTCATCGGGAAAGCCAATGATTAGACCATAGACAATCACGGGAAGACCTACTCTGACGATCGCTCGCATCATTTCACAATGCTGTTGCCAAGGAAGTAGCTTGCTATAAGATTGTGTACCAAAAACCGGACGTTCAGCAGGAATGTAACCCAAAAAGCCACCAACTTTGCCATCCCATCCCCAAAGTGCTTCTATGAGTTCTTCGTCCGGTGTGAGGTCTGTATGGTCGTAGTTGCGTCCCCTTCCCAAGGTTGCTTTCCTCAGTTCCAAACCATTAGGCCACAAAAGCGGCATTCCCATCTCTCTTGCGCCTTTGGTAATTTCCAAAACCTCTTCTCGCCCCCCTGGAAACAACACCCGACCGAGAAATTGATCGGAACCCATAACTGTACAACTTGCCCCTGCTTCCTTCTGACGAGCAATCCAATTGAGGGTAGTTTGGGGTGACATCCGCCGATAACCTGATGTGTAAGTTGGAGTCTGGCAAAAGTCACATTTGCGATCGCATCCAATGTCAGGATATACAGAGCCTATAGGTACGAGTTCTTGTATAAAAGGTTCTTCTGAATATTCTGTACCTAAACATTGCTTGGCTACTTCCACTGATGGTAATGCCCACTCATCTGGACTCATAGCTTTAGTGCGGGTTGGATAATAAGTACCATCAGCTAAAATTACGCCAGTGAGCTTTTCTCGTGGAGTTTTGCCGAGTACGTAATCAAAAATCGGCCAATTGGCTGCACCAGATTTATCTATGACTATAGCTGTTGCCCCTGCGTCGAGGTAATGGCGGGGTTCAGCAATGGCATCGGAACCACCAACCACCACTGGCTTACCTTTACTGGCAAGATGAGCGATGGTCATACAAGTCACTTGCCGTTCTTGGGTGTAGTTTACTGTTACCCCCCAAGCATCATAAGCTTCAGGGTCAATATCAGAAATCCTCTGCCCAACATAAGCTTTGGTGAGATTCATGCCTTTCCATGTGATTTCTCCAAAGGGTTCTCGACAATCGCCAGCTTTGAGGTTGACCAATTGAGCATCAAAACCGCCCGCTTGCAAATCGGACATTAAAACCTGCTTGCTGAGTAAAGTGTTGCGTCTGTATAAGGCAGTCCAATTGTTTCCGTCTGGGTCGTATAATCCCAAAGCAGGTACTTCTACAAGTCCAATTGTCGAAACTTTCTTTGCTACTAATGTCATAAGTATCTCCTGTTAAGATTTGACATTGTTAAAGATTGAGTCTGAGCATTATAGGGAGAAATGGAAAATTTAACTCATCCCCCGGCTTTACGCGGCGAGGATTTCGAGTCATTGGTCATTAGTATTATTAAACACTAAAAATCGCGTATAACTACTAATGACTAATAACTAATGACTAAGACGGCGAACAACGATTCATCCCATTTCTAGAAGGAATGGGCTTTTTCGCCGTCTTTGGTAAAAACTGCTATGCCTGAACCATGAATATTCTGCACAAAGAATTTGTGTAAAACATCATGTTGCTGTTAATTTTTGATATTTTGAACAGTCCTAAAACCTGCGTGTTGATAAAAATTGGGGCGGAACCAATTGCGATAATATTTTAAAGCTTCTGTACCGTTAGTTATCCAACATCCTCCTAACATCATATAATGTTTGGTGTCAAAGAAGATAGCGGAATTATCTTCGTAGAGATAATGAGGTTTATATCCTGGAAGAGGATTTAAATTATCGCTCAACCATTCCCAAACATTGCCTCGCAAATCGTACAATCCAGAGTAACTTTTGGCTGTTTCTAACATGCCAACAGGACTAGGCGAACCAAATTTTAAATTGAGATTGTAATTGCCTGTATCTTCTGGTAAATTATTGCCGTATGTTGCTAAATGATATTCTGCTTCGCTCATTAAGCGAGTATTTTCACCTTGCCAACGACAATAAGCCATTGCTTCATAGTGATTGACTTCCACTGGCCAATCTAAAGGTAGTTCCATTTCATCAAACATAGCTCGATATTTGTAATTGCCTTTTTCAGGTAACCAAAATTTGGGATGTTTAATGTTATTTTGAGTTTTCCAATCCCAAGATTCTTTATCCCAAAACTCTTGGTTTTCGTAACCACCAGCCTTAACAAAATAAATAAATTCGGCGTTGGTAATTAGATATTTACTGGCGAAAAATGATTCAACTTCAACAGTGCGATCGCCATAATCAATATCCCATCCATAAGTACCATCGTCAAAGGCTTTGCCCAGTTTGACTACTCCTCCAGAAACTTCGATTGTTTCATTTTCAGGAGTGTAACCATTAAAAGGAGCGTATTTCCAGTTTACAGGACGTTTAAGTTTTTCAATTGCTAGTTGGCGAATCAACATCGAAGAAGTTTCAATGTGAATTCGCTGGTGTTCAATTGCCATCATTAACGCCCAAAGGGGATGATGGGGATGAATTGGTAAAGTAATTGGGGTTGTTTTAATTACTTGGGAAATGATGGAATATGCTTGGTTTCGATACTCCCAAGTTTCGGCGACTGACGGCCAATTCAAATGAGCGATCGCTGCATTCAATTCCTCTGGTTTCTCTGGATCGACTCCAATTTCAAATAAAATTTCATACTCTGGATTCAGACGTTTTTCTAGCAAACCCACACGAATTAATTTATTGATGTAGAAAACGGCCGAATGTCCCAGATAAAAAATCAGTGGATTTCTCAACGGGTCGGGATTGATATAAAATGTATCTTCTCCAACCACACTTTCCATTAAGGTATCTTCTAGTTGCCAAGCATTCTCAAAGTAATTGAGGATGTCTTGAGAATTACAATTATCCAGTTTTGGAGGCTTAGTAGATTGTAGACTACTCATACTATCAAAGAATTTTGAATTTTAAATTTTGCGTACTCCTACAAAGAAGCAAGCTAAGGGTAGCATGTCGATATTTTTGGGGATAGTTCGGTTGTGAAAACGCAATTTTTCGCCTCTCCACATCAGGGTTTTGGGCTGATGTCCACTATTCCTTACTTCCCACTCGTTTTTTAAACATCAATTTCCGCTTGACAAAGAATTAACCCGAACCATCGTTGCGGATCTGTCCAAGTCTTCAGTGTCTTTAGTCTGTGCATCTTTAGTTGTTCTTGCATCATTGCTAAATCAAACTTGCGCGAAATTTCCGTGAGAATGCTTTCTCCCTGTGCAAAGGAAACTTGTAAATTCAATGCTGCTAAAGATACCTGATGACTCTTTTGGCAATGCAGATACATCTCAATTTGAGTATCAGTTTGGTTATAAATAGCTTGATGAGTGAATAAACTAAGGTCAAAATTACCTTGAAAACGCCAATTTAAATGAGACAGCATATTCAAGTTAAAAGCAGCTGTTATTCCTTGACTATCGTTATAAGCCGGCTCTAAAATTTCCTTGGGTTTTTGTAAATCAATCCCCAACAGAAAGTAATCTCCTGGTTGTAAAGTTTGAGAAATTTTTTTTAAAAAATTATCACATTCTTGTGGGTTAAAATTCCCTAGAGAACTGCCCAAGAAAAAAATCATTCGTGATGCGGCAAAAGTTGATTTCAGTTTTGCTAAGGCTTGTTCGTAGGTTCCAATTAAACCTTCAATAAAAAAGTTTGGATATTTCTGTTGCAGCTTGAGTACGCTAGATTGTAGGATACCACGACTAACATCAATGGGTATATATCTACAATAATTGGTAATTTTTTGGTAAGCATCTAACAAAAACAGAGTTTTCGTAGAACTACCACTGCCTAATTCTACAAGTTCACAAGCACCTGTGATTTGAGCTATTTCATCTGCATATTGCTGCAAAATCCATGCTTCTGTTCGGGTGGGGTAATATTCTGGTAATTCACATATTTGTTCAAATAATTCTGAACCGCGATCGTCGTAAAAATATTTTGGAGGTATACTTTTCGGTGTTCGAGTTAATCCTTGAATGATATCTTGCCCTTCGTTAGTCAGAGCTTGATAATGGTCATTCAAAATTTTTAGAGATTTTGTTAGCATTATCTGAATGTGTTGATTTCTTGATTTAATTCTTCAATATTACAGATTTAAAATTGAATAGCAAGCGTGATTTTGAAATAAATTAATAATTTCTTTCTATCTACTAAAAATCAGTCGGAATACTGTGGTATGTCTCTCATTTGAATAATTTAGCTATTAACTAATAATCCTCTTTCATCGCTGTACATTAGAGAATAAATTCATCCTTCGCAAGTGTTAGTTTTAAATACAAGAGGTTATGGAAAGCTGAGAAAAGCCGCTCTGAAGGCGTCTGTGGCGGATACTACTTGGCCAACACAGATTCCAAAAGCTAGCTACTAAACTTTCTGCAAAATTCACCCATTCAGAAAGCCAGACACAACAACAATTTTTATTTATCCAGAGAAATTAAAAAAATAGTAAATGGGTAAGAATAAACAAAACTATATTATTCAAACTTAGTCTTTTTCCAAACTAAATTTATGAAAGATAGTAAATTACAAATGATAATTTTCAGAAGTTACGTTTATTCGTGCTGTTTCAGTTACAGTTCGATTCATCAAAAAAATTGTACGTCAAGTGGCGATGCCCAAACCAAAACTGCTTCTTTGGTTTTGAATTATAAGTAGTATTAAAATACAAAAATTTTTTGGACAAATTCCCTGATATCGTGTTTGGTTAATCGCTTATTTTTAACCCATCTTTTAGTAAAACCCCAAAAGCCTCTTTCCCTCTGCTCTTCTGCGGTGTAAATGATAAGTCTTTAATCAAACACGATATGAAATGGTATTAACTGTTGCCCGTTAACAGTTCCCTATTTGCTTGCAATACAAAGTTTTAATTTATTTATGCTTAGCTACTTAGTGTCTGCAATCAATTCTGTGTAATTAATTGAGAGAAGCATACGGCGATGCCTCTACAGTAGGCATCGCGGATTTTAGATTGCTCGAATCTAAAATCCCAAATCGATTTAACGATTTAGCGCCGCAGCTTCCCTTGCTGCTGCTGCTTGATCTGGGTGGATACCCAAGCGTGTGAGATTAATCCGACCTTTATTATCAATTTCGCGCACTTTGATAATCACTTCATCGCCCACTGCGACTTCATCCTCAACTTTGCCAACGCGGTAATCAGCTAGTTGAGAAATGTGAATCATGCCCTCTTTTCCTGGCAGGAATTCAACAAATGCACCTATTGGTATAATCCGAGTTACGCGCCCTACGTAGACATCCCCTTCGTGGAGTTTGCGGGTCATGCCTTGAATAATACTACGTGCTTTCTTCGCTTTGCTTTCATCCACAGCGGAAATTGTCACGGTGCCATCGTCTTCGATGTCAATTTTTGCACCAGTCTCCTCTGTGATTCCCTTAATTGTCTTGCCTCCAGGGCCTATGACCAGACCAATCATGTCTGAATCAATTTTGATTGTTAGCAGACGTGGGGCATAAGGAGAAGTTTCGGTACGCGGTTCGCTAATGCAAGCGAGCATTTTTTCCAAAATGTGCAATCGGGCTGATTTGGCTTGGTGGACGGCTTGGGCAATAACGTCTAAAGACAGACCGGAGATTTTCATATCCATTTGCAAGGCGGTAATGCCAGTATCCGTCCCAGCAACTTTAAAGTCCATATCGCCCAAAAAGTCTTCAATGCCTTGAATGTCAGTCAAGACACGCACTTCATCTCCTTCCTTGATCAAACCCATTGCTGCACCACTAACGGGTTTGAGAAGTGGTACGCCAGCATCCATCAAAGCGAGGGTGGAACCGCACACAGAACCCATCGAGGTGGAACCGTTGGAAGAAAGTACTTCCGATACAACGCGAATGACGTAAGGGAATTGTTCTTTTGATGGTAGCACAGGCAACAGCGATCGCTCTGCTAAAGCTCCGTGACCGATTTCTCTTCTTCCAGGCGCACGTAAGGGTTTGGTTTCTCCCACTGAGAAGGGGGGGAAGTTGTAATGGTGGATGTAACGTTTGGATTGGTCGGTTTGCAAATCATCATTGAGACTTTGGGCATCTCCGGGTGTACCCAAAGTGCAGGCAGATAAGACCTGGGTTAAACCCCGATTAAATAAACCACTGCCGTGGACTCGCTTTGGTAACAAGTCTACTTGACAAGAAACCGGACGGACTTCATCGAGTTTACGACCATCAACGCGGACGTTATCTTCGATGATTTGCCGACGCATGAAGTATTTGGTAATGTCTTTAAATGTGTTACCAACTGCCTTGGAGTTTGTAGTTGCAGCCACTCGAATTGGGTCTTCTTCTGGCAGTTCGGCGATCGCAGTTTCAATTTTTTCCTTGACGACATCTAAAGCGGCATCACGTTCGGTTTTACCCAAATCAAATTGCGACAGGATTTTTTTAATTTCGTCGTTGGCGCGATCGCGGATATAATTTTCCAGCGTTGCGTCTACTTCTGGTGGTGCTTCTTGGACTAGTTGTAAACCAAGTTCTGCAACTAAATCTTGTTGGGCTTTGATTAAGTCCCGCACCGCTTCATAACCAAAGTCAATTGCCTCGATAATATCTCGTTCTGGCAATTGATTAGCTCCCGCCTCAACCATGATCACGCCGTGGGGCGAACCTGCTACTATCAGATCCAAATCTCCAGCTTCAATTTCCGCATAAGTAGGATTAATGATAAAATCATCACCTACTAAGCCAACCCGCACCGCTGCCATTGGGCCGTTAAAAGGAATCTGAGCAATCAAAGTGGCAATTGAAGCACCTGTAACTGCTAACACATCGGGTGGAACTAACTCGTCCATCGACAGTGTTAGGGCCACAATTTGCAAGTCATCCCGTAACCACGAAGGAAACAAAGGACGCAGAGGACGGTCTATTAAACGACTGGTCAGAATAGTTTTTTCTGGTGGGCGACCTTCCCGTCGCATAATTCCGCCGGGAATTCTACCAGCAGCATACAGTCTTTCTTCGTAATCTACTGTCAGGGGAAGAAAATCAATGCCTTCTCTGGCTTGCGATCGCGTAGCCGTCACTAAAACAGCTGTATCCCCTGATTCTATCAAAACCGACCCACCAGCCTGGGGAGCTAGTAAGCCTACTTTCAGTCGAATATCCCGTCCATCGAAGGATATTGACTTATCAACTTCAGCCATTCAGTTTTTTTTCCTTCTCTTTCGCTATTCTCTTTCTGTGGCAATCCTAACATTTATGCACTAGGGCTGACTTCTGGTGTGTACAAAGTTAACTGATGACTGTTGACAGATGACATATGACAGATGACTGTTAACCGTCAACCGTCAACAAATCTAAACCACGATACAACATCAGTGCGTCTACCACTTGCTGATTTTCTAGCTTGGCAGCACCGGGAATTCGCCCAATAACCTCAAATCCTAACGACTGCCAAAGTCTAATTGAAGCTATATTAGTTTCAAAGACCAAATTGAACATTACTGCTTCGTAGCCCAGGCTTGCTGCAATCTTGAGCATTGACTCTCCCATGAACCGCCCTATACCCTGACCCCGCAATCTAGCTTGTACAATAAAACCAGCATTGCAAATATGGCTACACCGACCGGGAAAGTTTGGCTTTAAATAAAATGCTCCTAATATTTCTTTTGGTTTTTGTGTACTATCTACAGCTGATGCCCTAACAACAAAGGCATCCTTGCTTAACCAGTAACTTGAAAATTCTGCTTGAGATAGAGGTTGCTTTTGAGGATAAGTTTTACCTTCAACAATTACACTATTTAATAATGCTCTTACTGCTTCCTCTTCTTGAGGATGCATATAATCTACTTCGTATTTTATCCCAGATTTTACATTTTTAACAATTGGAAAATCCATTATTATAACGTCTCAATTTAGCCATGAATTACCACTATATAATAATTGTAAAATAATACAATATATTAAATAATCAATAAATCTAGTTAAAATGTAGAAAATGAAATCTTAAAAATTGAAATTATTGAATTTGACAAGAATTTGAGTAATTAAAAATGGCAATTTTACACGGTAATTGGTTACTAAAAAATCAAAATGGTTGTTTATTTATTTGGGGAGAAACTTGGCGATCGCCACGAGTAAATTTGGCGTTAAACGATTCTCTAGAAATACCATTACATCCATTGGCGATGACTTTGCTTGAGTTAAGCGAGTGGCTGGGTTCCCAAAATATACCAATTGCCAACTTTATCCAGCAACCCCAAGTTGCTGTAGCTAGCACCGGGCGGACGCGCAAAGCAGCTAGTACCAGCGAGATGACTTTGCCGACTCACTTGGAGATAATTGCCCTACCAACTTATATATCAGACATATCACAAAAGAGCGATCGAGAAAAACCAGCAATTTTCCCAGTCCATTCTGCTAGTTTTGGACTAGAAACAGATTCACCACAATACTTACAACCCTGGCGAGTAGAAGGTTTTTGTCTTAATCCCGCCCAAGCAGTAAAATTTCTGGCTGCTGTACCTCTAAATGCAACTAAAGGGGAAGATGCCTTATTGGGGGGAGATTTACGCTTTTGGTCGCAGGTTGCCCGTTGGAGTCTTGATTTAATTTCTCGGTGTAAGTTTTTACCAACTATTAAACGCCAATCCGATGGTTCTACACTTGCTAAGTGGCAAGTACTCTTAGACAGTGCTGTAGACGGCACTCGCCTAGAAAAATTTTCTGCAAACATGCCCTTGGTTTGTCGCACATATCAAGAGGGATTGGGG
>NZ_JACKZU010000304.1:0-10103 GCF_014222165.1 Nostoc sp. 2RC | reverse complement strand
CAAGTAGACATTAGTTAGTTTTCAATACCATAAAATGGAATTGATATCAAACAAAGTAGGCTTTTTAATTTTCTGGACTTGATAATTCTTAGACTTGAATTTCAACAAGTAAATCAGGCATATCTTGACAAATTATAGTTGCTCGATATCTCTTGCAAAAGTAATTTTTGCACATTTGTAGGCAAAGGGCAAAGGGAAATTTTGTCTGTTTTGCCGATTGATACCAAGAGTATATGCACAAGCCATCGCTTTTGTGTACCTCGATCCCCAAAAACCTGCTTTGTCCTTATTTGCGATATATCGGAAGCGATGGTCATCTTTGTTGCGATCGCTGTGACTATCTTGATTAAATTAAGATTCTTGACTTTATAACTGGTTTATGCTCTTTCATAGGATAAAGTCGATGTGAAAAGTTGCTCAGTATACAAACTAACCATCACTCTGAATTATCAGGTTTAGAGATTTCAAGGGCTTTAGTGGAATCTTGATTGGTTTATAGCTTGGTAGTACTGGATGTTTGACCGATGAAAAAATGGCTAAAATCGTTACGTAATAGGTAAAAAATATGTATTATTTATTTTTTTTTATAGTAAATATACTAGGTTCCGCTAGTTCCTACACTTCCAGTGTGACAGCTGCCAGTACAACACTGGATTTACCAAAAATGCATTTAGCTCAAAAATTAAACTGTAACAATCCTCAAACTCAATTAGAAATCAATCAATGCACTAATTTATCCTATCAAAATGCTGACAAAAAATTGAACGCCGCTTATCAAAAACTACTGCCGAAATTAGACAGAACTAGAAAACAAAAATTGATTACTGCTCAGCAAGCATGGATTAAGTTTCGAGATGCTAGTTGTGAATTTGAGAGAAGCCAATATGAAGGTGGAACAATAGCTCCGGCGATTTATCTTGGTTGCTTAGAAAATATCACAAAAGAGCGCACTCAACAATTAGAGGAATATCTAAAATCCGAAATTTAATATGTTTAAACCGCGTCTACATTTACTGTTTGAGATTTTGATATAAAAATCTTCTCAATTATTACTCTGCCTTCATCTTTTTAACCAGCCAAATACCTGTTCTACTGTCAACTCTAAATCAACACTATCCATAACAGTCAATTTAGTTTATCAACGATCGCCACAAACTAAATATGGCAAGAATGTTACATTTACTACAAATCACTTACTGTATTAGTATTGCCTCAGCAAAACTTGGCTAAATTCATTTTCGTAAAGAATTGTAATCTAAAATCCCAAATCTAAAATCCAAAATTGGTACAAGTCACTCACTACGGTAGTCTAGATGAGAGTGAATTAATCCCTGGTTTGATATATTGTTTTATGACTTCAGCTGTTTCTAGTCCTCCGCGCACAATCCGTATCGGTTCACGCAAAAGCCAACTTGCTCTAGTTCAAACATACTGGGTACAGGAGCAACTGCAAAAAAGCTATCCAGATATCACTTTTGAAGTCCATACTATGTCTACCCAAGGCGACAAAATCTTGGATGTAGCATTGGCCAAGATTGGCGATAAGGGACTTTTTACTAAAGAACTTGAGTTGGGAATGCTCAATGGCGAGATTGACTTTGCGGTTCATTCCCTCAAGGATCTGCCTACTAACTTACCCGAAGGGTTAACATTGGCAGCAATTACCGAACGGGAAAACCCAGCCGATGCCCTAGTGGTGCATGAAAAGCACAAAGATAAACAAATCGAAACTTTGCCAGAGGGTGCAGTCATCGGTACATCTTCTCTGCGGCGGTTAGCACAGTTACGCCATCGCTTTCCCCACTTTACTTTTAAGGATGTCCGGGGAAACTTGATTACACGGTTGGCAAAACTGGATGCAGGTGAATACGATGCCTTGATTTTGGCAGCCGCAGGTTTAGGGCGATTGGAAATGGGCGATCGCATTCATCAAATCTTACCCCAAGACATCTCCCTCCACGCTGTTGGGCAAGGCGCATTAGGAATCGAATGCCGTGCCGATGATAGCGAATTAATTTCCCTACTCAAAGCGATCGAACATCCCCAAACACGCGATCGCTGTCTCGCCGAACGGGCATTTTTACGGGATTTAGAGGGCGGTTGTCAAGTACCTATCGGTGTAAATACAGAAATATCTGGCGAACAATTAACTTTAACAGGCATCGTTGCCAGCATAGATGGTCAAAAGCTGGTAAAAGATAGCCTCACTGGAGAAGCCAACAAAGCCGAAGCACTAGGCACACAACTAGCACATCTGTTGCGCGAGAAAGGAGCCAAAGAAATTTTAGAAGAAATTTTTACGGTGATTGGGCGGGGTTCCTAAGCAATTGCACAAGCGGATGTGATTAGATAAGTAAGTAATCAATAAACAGTCATCAGTAGTCAGTAAACAGTAAAAAACTGATAACTGAATCGCTGTATAGGCACCGGGGAAACAAAACTTACCATGCGGATTTTATTTGTTGCAGCAGAGGCAGCACCCGTCGCGAAAGTAGGCGGAATGGGCGATGTTGTTGGTGCATTGCCCAAATTCCTCAGAGCAATGGGTCATGATGTGCGAATATTCATGCCTTACTACGGCTTCTTGCCAGACAAAATGGAGATTCCCAAAGAACCTATTTGGTGGGGAGATGCAATGTTCCAGCACTTTGCAGTCTACGAAAGCGTTTTGCCTGGTACTGATGTTCCCTTGTACTTATTCGGACATCCCGCCTTCATGCCTCGCCGCATTTATTCAGGAGAAGATGAAGATTGGCGGTTCACCTTGTTTGCCAATGGTGCAGCGGAGTTTGCCTGGAATTACTGGAAGCCAGAAATTATTCACTGCCACGATTGGCATACGGGAATGATTCCGGTGTGGATGCACCAAGATCCTGATATTACCACCGTCTTTACGATTCATAACTTAGCTTATCAAGGGCCGTGGCGTTGGTATTTAGAGAAAATTACTTGGTGTCCTTGGTATATGCAAGGACACAACACAATGGCAGCTGCGGTGCAATATGCCAACAAAGTAAATACAGTTTCGCCTACTTATGCAGAGCAAATTAAGACACCCACCTATGGTGAAACATTAGAAGGTTTGTTGTCTTTTATTAGCGGTAAGTTATCTGGGATTATCAATGGGATTGATGTGGAAGTTTACAATCCAGAAAATGATAAATACATTGCCCAAACCTTCACTGCTGATACTTTGGAGAAACGCAAAGCTAATAAAATTGCCTTGCAAGAAGAAGTAGGATTAGAAGTTAATGCAGGTGCATTTTTAATTGGGATTGTCACGCGATTAGTAGAACAAAAAGGCATCGATTTAATATTGCAAATTCTCGATCGCTTTATGGCCTATACAGATGCACAGTTTGTGTTGTTAGGGACAGGCGATCGCTACTATGAAACTCAGATGTGGCAATTAGCATCACGCTTTCCCGGACGTATGGCAACTTACCTCCTGTATAACGATGCCTTGTCTCGCCGCATCTACGCTGGTACTGACGCCTTCTTAATGCCCAGCCGTTTTGAACCTTGCGGTATTAGCCAAATGATGGCTTTGCGTTATGGTTCTGTGCCCATTGTCCGCCGCACGGGTGGATTAGTTGACACCGTATCGCACAACGACCCCATAAATGGCAGAGGTACTGGTTACTGTTTTGACCGCTACGAACCACTAGACTTGTTCACCTGTATGATTCGCGCTTGGGAAGCCTTCCGCTTCAAACCCCAATGGGAAGAACTACAAAAACGGGGTATGAGTGAAGACTTTAGCTGGTATCAATCTGCAAAGCAGTACGTAAAATTGTACAGATCAATTTACGGCTTGCCAGAAGAAGAAGAGGAAACACCACAGCCAGAACTAGTATTAAACGAAGCAGTGGCTACTGGCAATTCCTCAACTCCCTAAATAACTATTGGTTTGTCGCATTAGTTCTGAGGGGTAAACTTATTCTTAATTTTTCTTTCTTTGCGCTCTTTGCGTCCTTCTCTAACGAGACGCTACGCGAATGCGGTAGCCTGCGGCAAGTCGCTCCGCGTCTACGTTTATTAAACCTGCAAAATTAATGCGATGAACCACTAGTAGTTCGGCAAGGAAACTCTGCTCTTTAAAGGGTAAGGGGGAAAGGGACTCATGTTTTGATTCTTTCCCCCTTCCTCTTTACCCTTTTCCCAGTCCAAACCCAGCAAAGTTGGTGTGACAGAGTACTAGTTCTGAGGGTTTTAATTAACCGCAAAGTACGCAAAGTACGCAAAGAAAGAGGAAGAAGAAAAGAAGTTAAAAAGTTAATTCACTAAGCAAAATTAATGCGATAGACTATTACTTTTTGTGACTCGCCATCGTATTTTCAGATTAGTTTGATGTCTGAAGAATGCGATGGCGATTCGCATAAGCAGTATCAACTTCCCTTCTGGTCTGGGAAAAGGTTAAGGGGTAAAGGGTAAAGGATGTATTTGAAACCTTTCCCCTTTACCCTTTAACCGAATCGTATTGCGTTAACACCAACCGTATTGCTTTAACAAAAATAATTTATGTTTTGGAGTTGCTTAATTATTTCTCTTTAAAGAATGTTGAGCTATATTAGGCAAGCCATCAAGTCCACTGACAACGAAAAATCATGTTTTCAGGAATCAAATTATATTATCATATCAAAATTCATTTATGAAAAAAGATCATTGTTATCGATATCGTAATTATGGATTAATATTCTTAATATCTTTAACCACCGTATTCAGTACAACTACATTTGGCTTAACAGAATTAGTGGACAATTCCCCAACTCCAGAAAATTCTATCCCTGCTTCTAACTTGATTTGGCCGACTCAAGGTTTTATTTCTCAAGGCTTTCGTAAATATCAACATGAAGGAATCGATATCGCCGGGGCATCGGGGACTCCTATTGTTGCTGCTGCATCCGGTACAGTTATGAAAGCAGGTTGGGATAATTGGGGATTAGGCAATGCCATAACTATTAAACATCCTGATGGCAGTGTTACTGTTTATGGTCACAATCGCCGTTTATTGGTGAGCAAAGGTCAACAAGTTATTCAAGGTCAAATTATTGCCGAGATGGGGTCTACAGGCAATAGTACAGCACCTCATCTCCACTTTGAATTTCATCCACAAGGTAGAATTGCAGTGGATCCGCTCCGCGTACTTGCGTCTTCAACCGCAAATCTTAGTCCTAATTCTAAAGTTCAGCAAGTTACTAATTCTAATGGCTCAGTTTCAACACTTCCACTAACAAAGCTAGTTTCTCCTTCACAATCAATTACAATCAATTCTCCACCTTTAAATACTAATACTGAATGTAATGGAGTGACAATTCTTGGAGGTGAAACTCCAAAAATTCGTGTCAAAATTTGCCAAGAAAATGGTCAGTTATTTTATATTGGGGAGATGAAACAAAACCCAAATCAGCCGATAAAAATACCTGCTTTGATTGTTGGTAAAGATAAATATCAAGCAAATAATGGCAGTTTTTCTTATTTAATTACTCCTCAAAAAGTAGAAGTTTGGCAAAATGGTAATCGCCTTCGTTCTGAAAATTTTTAGATTCAAGAGGCATTGTTATTAAGTAGAACGACTTGAAAAAACCAAACTATCTAAATAGTTTGTAGTAAGGACTTTAGTCCTTATTAGAGGACTGAAGTCCTTACTACAAACCTTTAATTATTTACATCCTTCTACTTATTAGTTAGTGGTTAATCAAAACCACTAACCATTAACTATCGTATTGAGTTAACTCTGTGAGGAAATACCACACAATACGCTGTCAGGATTGATAACTGCATTTAATGACTTGCCACTGGTTCTGTTTCCAGGCGAACCAGTCGGTCTGCCAAAAGTTTTTCTAGGTCTTCTAGTGCTTTGGTGAAACCTTTGATGCCCTCGTCTAGTTTTTCAGATGCCATACGGTCAGCAGCGTGCATTTTGT
Source organism: Nostoc sp. 2RC (assembly GCF_014222165.1). Classification (NCBI taxonomy): domain Bacteria; kingdom Bacillati; phylum Cyanobacteriota; class Cyanophyceae; order Nostocales; family Nostocaceae; genus Nostoc; species Nostoc sp. 2RC. The sequence continues at coordinate 4,176 of NZ_JACKZU010000304.1, read as the reverse complement.
CAAAGGTAGCCTTATCAATGGATAGTTTTTCAATTTCTAAGTTGGCTACCTTAGCAGGATCGAGTTTGCGTGGTAGTTCTCCAATAGTTGCTTGTAATTCTGCTAAAAGTGAAGGGGAAATTGTCAATAAATCGCTACCTGCAAGTTCAGTAATTTCACCAAGGTTACGGAAACTAGCTCCCATAACTTCGGTTTTATAGCCGAATTTCTTGTAGTAGTTGTAGATTTTGGTGACTGACAAAACTCCTGGATCTTCGGCTGCTGGGTAGCTATCTCGTCCAGTATCTTTTTTGTACCAATCGAGAATCCGACCGACGAAGGGGGAGATTAAAGTAACACCGGCTTCTGCACAGGCGATCGCTTGGTGCAAACCAAACAACAAGGTAAGGTTACAATGAATACCTTCTTTTTCCAGAATTTCCGCAGCGCGAATGCCTTCCCAGGTGGTGGCAATTTTGATTAACACGCGATCGCGGCCAATTCCAGCAGCGTGATACTGAGCAATTAATTCCCGCGCCTTAGTAATTGTAGCTTCAGTATCATAGGACAAACGAGCATCCACTTCTGTAGATACGCGACCCGGAATAATTTGCAAAATCTTTAACCCGAAAGCCACCGCTAAACGGTCAAAGGCCAGAGTAACTATCTGTGCTTGGGTAGCTTTAGCTCCAGCGTCTTTTTTTGCTTGCAGTAAAGTTTGATCGACAATCCCTTGATATTCAGGCATCTGCGCCGCAGCAGTAATCAAGGAGGGATTTGTGGTAGCATCTTGGGGTTTAAACTTTTCGATTGCTTGGATATCCCCTGTATCTGCAACCACAACAGTCATTTCTCGCAATTGTTCTAGTAAATTTTTAGACATAAAATACTCCATGATGTTTGTTTAGGATTTACTTAATTCCCAAGGGGGTGGGGAGTTAGGAGTTAGGAGTTAGGAGTTATTCTTTTCTTGCTCCCTCATCTCCCACCCTGCTCTTTTGCGCTAGGGTCTCTCAAAGAGAAGCTAAAGCTACATCTCCCTCATCCCTACTCCTCTCCACAGCCACAGCCACTGTCACAGCCTTATTCTAGAGGCTTATGCAGAAATTGGCTGTCCAATGGAATGCACTTTGATTAAGCTAGTTGTTCCTGATTTACCAATTGGAACGCCAGAGGTAATTACCACCTGATCTCCTTTTTTCGCTATACCCCTGTCTAGGACTTTGTTTACCACATTTGTAAACATTTCTTCAGCTTGGTGGACTGGTGGAATCAACAAAGGTTCGACTCCCCAGGAAAGTGCTAGCTGACGGTAAGCGGTGGGGTCGGAGGTCAAGGCAATGATTGGAGAAGTTGGTCGGTATTTAGACACCATTCTCGCTGTGTTGCCTGAGGTTGTGTTACACAGAATTGCCTTTGAGCCGGTTTCATAGGCGATACGACATACTGCTTCTGCTACCGATTCGGTAACGCTGAGACTACCTGGTTCGTGACACCAGGAATGTCTGGCACCTTCATCTAAAGCTTGTTCGGTTCGGACGGCAATATTGTGCATCGTCCTAACGGCGGCGATGGGGTACTCTCCCACGGCGGTTTCACCAGAAAGCATCACCGCATCTGTACCATCCAAGATGGAGTTAGCCACATCTGTTGCTTCTGCGCGGGTGGGGTCGGGGGCGCTAATCATCGACTCTAGCATTTGCGTGGCTGTAATCACGGGCTTGCCAGCTTGATTGCAACGGCGGGTGATATCTTTTTGAATTAGAGGCACTTCATGAATTGGCACTTCCACGCCTAAATCGCCACGGGCAATCATAATGCCGTCGGCAACTTTGAGGATGGAGTCAAATTGCTCTACTGCTTCTGGTCTTTCGATTTTGGCAATTAAGCGAATTGAAGCCCCAGCGGCTTCAATCATCCTTTTGGCGGGTTCTAGATCTTGTGGCGATCGCACAAAAGACACCGCCGCCCAGTCTACACCCAATTGAATCCCAAAACGCAAATCTAGCAAGTCTTTTTCGGTGATGGAACTCACAGGTAAAGGGGTTTGTGGCAGGTTCACTCCTTTGTGGGTGGAAATTAAGCCGCCAATTTTTACCTGTGCGCGAATGCGATCGGCATCGCGATCTGTAACGATCAGCTTGACGCGACCATCATTAATTAAAATTGGTTCCCCTGGTCGCACCATTGCAAACAAAGTCGGCAATGGTAAAGGCAATTCGTCAATACTTTCACCCTTCTCTTGCAAAACAAAGGTAACTTCACTCCCAGCTTCCACATTTAACCCTTCTGGTGGTAAGATACCCAAACGGATCTTTGGGCCACACAGATCTTGCATGATAGCGATCGGTCTTTGCTGCTCAGCGCTAATCTGCCTGAGATATTGAGCTGTTTGGGCATGGAATTCATAGGCTCCGTGAGAAAAATTCAACCGTGCCACATTCATTCCAGCTTCTACCAAGGCTTGCAGTTTTTCAGGTGCAGATGTAGCAGGCCCAACAGTACAAATGATTTTAGTTCGACGCATAGGGATTAGGGGTTGAGAGAATAACCTGCGACCTGGATGCCTGATACCAATTCGTAATTCCTAATTACAGCTTTCAGCTTTTATTTGGGGTTCCCCGTTCAAATCTTGAGGCTGCTTTTGGAGAATTGTTATTATGCGATGTCCAAGCCAAGTTGTCCTAGACATCGCATGGAGCATCCAACTTCACACGTGCTTCATATCACTGGTTTGCTAAGTAAAGATACTAGATTGCGTTTTATTTTTGGGTATTTACCATTTGACCCAAATCCCAAATTTGGGACTGAGGACTGGGGGCTGGTGATTGGTGACTGGTGACTGGGGACTGGTGACTGGGAAGTTATTATTCTCCCCTGCCCCTCTGCCCCATCTCCCTTGTCTTTCCCCATGCCCAATGACGGCAGTTGCTCCACTTGGGGAGACCCCAAGACCGCACTGCCTCCCCCATCCCCAATGTCCCATAACAAATCAAACCACAGCAGGCGTCGGTGCGGGCTTTTCTTTTTGTGACATAGATAACATGAGGTCAACTACACGATTGGAGTAGCCCCACTCGTTGTCATACCAGGCAACGACTTTGAAGAAGTTCGAGTTTAACTCAATACCAGCACCTGCGTCGAAGATGCTTGAATGGGTATCACCTTGAAAATCTGTGGAAACTACTTCTTCATCTGTGTAACCTAAGATACCTGCTAATGCACCGTTGGCAGCCTCTTTCATGGCAGCACAAATTTCTTTGTAACTGGTGGCTTTGGCAGTTTTGAAAGTTAAATCAACCACAGAGACATCAGGAGTCGGAACTCGGAATGCCATACCAGTCAATTTCCCCTTCAATTCTGGTAAAACCAGTGCTACCGCTTTAGCTGCACCTGTGGAGGAGGGAATAATATTTTGGGCTGCGCCTCGACCACCCCGCCAGTCTTTTTTGCTAGGGCCGTCTACCGTTGGTTGGGTAGCAGTCATGGCATGAACTGTGGTCATCAAACCTTCAGTCAACCCAAAGTTATCATTAATAACTTTAGCAATGGGAGCTAAACAGTTTGTAGTGCAGCTAGCATTGGAGACAATCACATCTTTGTTGGGGTCAAACAAGTGATGATTAACACCCATTAACAGGGTAGGAACTTTATCTGGATCTTTGGTGGGAGCAGAAATGATTACTCGCTTTGCACCTGCTTTGAGGTGGTTTTCTGCGCCTTCATAACCAGTGAACAGTCCCGTAGATTCCACTACATAATCGGCACCTAATTGTCCCCAAGGCAACTCTGCGGGATTTCTAACGGATACGCAAGGAATGAAGTGGTCATCAATGACGATTCCATCTTCCTTGGCTTCAACCTTTCTCGTCAATCTACCGTGAGTCGAGTCGTACTTTAAGAGATAGGCGAGGTTATCTGGTGGTACTAGGTCGTTAATACCGACAAACTCAACGTTGGGATTATCGATGCCAGCGCGAAGCACAAGTCTTCCGATTCGACCGAAGCCATTGATACCAACTTTCAATTTACTCAAGATTAAACCTCCTGTTGTGGAAAGTTGAACAAAAGGAGAAAGTTAAAAGTCAAAATAGATTGCCTTTTACTCTTTACTTTATGATCGTGACAGCCTCAGTCAGCGAAGGCATATTTACTTGGCATATTTTAAGGATTGGGGCATGGGGCATGGGGCATGGG
>NZ_JACKZU010000303.1:0-10104 GCF_014222165.1 Nostoc sp. 2RC | reverse complement strand
GGGGAGAGAGGGGGAAAAATTTCTTCACCATCCTCCCACACCTCCCACACCTCCCACACCTCCTGCTTGCCCCATACCCCATACCCTATGCCCTATTCATTTTTACTAAGTCCAAGACCGTTTTCATCGCCATACCGCTTCATAAAGCGCATAAAGCGATCCCATTCTTCAGGAGATTTCATAATATAAACTGCTTCTAATCCTTCCGGTCTTCCGTTAATAAATTTAGCCTTAACTTCACGGGTGATGATTTCGCCTTCTTCGTCAATTAGGTACATCCCGGTGATGTCGTCGGTACTGCCTTGGTCTAAAATCTTCGGATTTTCAAAAAAAAATGTTGCCGTGCCAGTTTCACCACTGCGCCCTCTCGTCAAACGCACGTCTGGAACTACTTCTTCGTTAATACCCCTAGCAAACTGTATTTTGGCCATGATAAATGAATTTAAACTTTTGCGATCGTTAGTTTAATATTCTCTCATCAATTAGAACTTCACGGTCTAGAGGCGACTACGATTGATGTTTTTCAAGTGTTGACGGTTGAAGGTTGACGGTTGACGGTTGACGGTTGACTAGTGACACTTTGATCGAGACCTCATCCTTAAGAAAGGAGGTTGGATTTATCGGTTAACTGTCATCAGTCAACAGTTAACAGTCAACGTTAAGTTGCTTCTTTTTCAAGTAACAAAGTTACTGGGCCATCGTTTTCAATTGAGACTTCCATCATTGCACCAAATTGGCCAGTTTTGACTTGTAAACCACTGGCTATTAATTTGGTAACAAAACGATTATATAAATCTTCTGCTGATTGGGGGGCGGCTGAGCGGTCAAAAGAAGGGCGGCGACCTTTGCGACAATCACCATAAAGGGTAAACTGACTGACTACTAACAACTCACCATCAATTTCTTGTACAGATTTTGAAAAGCGTTCGTTTCCTTCTTCATCAGGAAAGAGACGCAATTCTAAGCACTTACGCACCATCCAGTCGAGTTCAGCATCGGTATCGGTCTTAGCAATACCTACAAGTAAGTTGAGTCCCCGTCCAATTTTGCCGATGATTTCGCCGTTAACGATAACCTGAGATGATTTAACTCGCTGGATGACAACACGCATAAAAAATCATGAGTTTCAGATGAGATAATGCGATCGCTAAATTATCACGCATCTGAGGGAACTCAAAAAATAAACCTTGACTGTTAACTGTCAACAGTCAACAGTCAACAATCAACAATATTTAGAAGTCCCTTTATTTGCCAAACCCTTTACCGCGACTATTAGAAGGTAAGCAAACGCAGTTTTCGATTTGAGCAATTAAAGTTTCACGATCCAGATTTTGACCAATCAACACTAGTTGGTTTTTGGGTTGACCTTGCCAATCATCATCATCCAAGGTGAAGCGTTTACCACAGAGGTGGAAAATATGACGCTTCGGACTTTCATCAAACCACATAATCCCCTTGGCTCGGAAGATGCTTGACGGGAGTTGGTTATCTAAGAAATACTGAAACTTCCTAATAGACAAAGGTTTGTCACTCTGGAAAGAAATGGAAGTGAAGCCATCATTTTCTAAATGGTCTGAGTGATGGTGGTCGTGGTCATGGTCGTGATGGTCATGACCGCATGTTGAGTGGTCGTGGTGGTCGTGGTGGTCGTGATGGTCATGACCGCACGTTGAGTGGTCGTGGTCGTGGTGGTCGTGATGGTCGTGATGGTCGTGATGGTCGTGTTTATCTACTGCTGTGTCAAAATATTTATCAGATTCAAACAGACCGACACTGAGAATTAATGGCAGTGGCACTTGCGATCGCGTGGTACGGAGAATTCTTGCTTCTTCTTTAATTTCGTTAATTTTCCTCTCTAACTCATTCAAAGTAGCTTCATCAACCAAATCTGTTTTATTCAGAATAATCACATCACCGTAGGCAATCTGGCTGTATGCTGCTTGGGAATTAAACAAATCTAAGCTGTAATTTGCGGCATCTACAACGGTGATAATTGAATCTAAGCGAGTTAGATCCCGCAATTCTGTACCCAAAAATGTCAGGGCTACTGGTAGCGGATCTGCCAGTCCAGTTGTTTCAACTACTAAGTAATCTAAATTTTCTTGGCGTTCTAAAACTTTGTAAACTGCATCTACTAAATCATTATTAATAGTGCAGCAGATACAACCATTATTTAGTTCCACCATGTTCTCACCAGTGGAAACGATTAGCTCGTTGTCGATGCCGATTTCACCAAACTCATTCACTAAAACAGCGGTCTTTAAACCCTGTTGGTTATTAAGGATATGATTAAGTAAAGTCGTTTTTCCACTACCAAGGAAACCCGTGATAATTGTTACTGGCATTCCTTGTTTCGGTGTATCCATTGCCTGAGATTCAGAAGTAGCTGCTGATTGCATAGCGCTGTTATCAAAAAAATCAAAAATAGTAATGTAGCGCAGATAGTCCAGAAAACAAAAGTAAAGACTCGATTCATCGCGTCTGTACAAAAGTCAAAAGTAGAGACGCGTTAATTGCGTCTGTACAAAAGTCACCGATAATTGTGTCTTCGGCTTTTGCACCATTTTTAATGGTCTGTTTATTTCTGCCGTGCTGTACTAGCATAGGGATGCTGGACTGTCATCCCAGTTGCTTACTTTATTATTGCGTATCTCTCTATTTCAGCATTAGTTGATTATGACCCTAACCCTATACAATACCCTCACCCGTCGTCAAGAACCGTTTGAAACAGTGGAACCAGGCAAGGTTAAGATGTATTACTGCGGCGTGACGGTATATGATTATTGCCATTTGGGTCATGCCAGAGCTTGCATTGTTTGGGATGTAGTACGTCGATACCTCCAGTTTATCGGCTATGAAGTACGTTATATTCAAAATTTTACTGATATTGATGACAAAATTCTCAATCGAGCCTGTGCTGAGCATTCATCAATGGAAGCCGTAGCCGATCGCTTTATCAAAGCATATTTTGAGGACATGGCACGCTTGGGAATCAAAGAAGCGGATGAATATCCCCGTGCTACTCATACAATGAATGGAATTTTGCGCTTAATTCACGATTTAGAAAATAAAGGCTTTGCTTACCCTGCTGACGGCGATGTGTATTATGCAGTGCGGCAGTTTTCTGAGTATGGCAAGCTTTCCGGACGCAGGTTAGAAGACATGCAAGCTGGAGCTAGCGAACGCGTTAACGTCGAAGATCCAGAATATTACAAAAAGAAAGACCCCTTTGATTTTGCTTTATGGAAAGCAGCAAAACCAGGAGAACCAGCTTGGAAGTCACCTTGGGGTGCAGGGCGTCCGGGGTGGCACATTGAATGCTCGGCAATGGTGCGCGATCGCTTGGGTGATACCATAGATATTCACGCTGGCGGTGCTGACTTAATTTTTCCCCACCACGAAAACGAAATTGCTCAATCCGAGGCTGTCACAGGAAAACCCCTAGCACGTTACTGGTTGCATAACGGCATGGTGAAAGTTGATGGTGAAAAAATGTCCAAATCCTTGGGTAACTTTATCACCATTCGAGAATTGCTAGATCGAGGAGTTGACCCAATGGCAGTGCGCTTATTAGTGCTAACAGCCCAATATCGCACACCCATCGATTTTACCGACGAAGCGATCGCAGATAAAACAAACGCTTGGCACACCCTAAAAGCAGGTTTACTTTTTGGCTACCAACACGGCAAACAATTAGGTTGGGAAGTAGAAGACGCGGGGACAGGGGGACAGGGGGACGCGGAGAATGGAAAACAAATCTCCGCATCATACATTGAACGTTTCCAAGAACTCGTCAATGATGACTTTAATTTTCCTGGTGGCTTAACAGTGCTGTTTGAATTGGCAAAAGAACTCCAGCGTCAAGGAAATATTCTTGTGCATCAAGGCAAAACCGAAACACCGCCACAAGAGTTACAACAGCAATGGCAAACACTGGTTACATTAGCTGGAGTATTGGGTTTAGAAGCCAAACCAGAAGCAGAAACTTCCACAATACAAGGTTTAAGCGATGCAGAAATTGACGCGAAAATTCAGCAAAGACAAGCAGCACGTCAAGCCAGAGATTTTGCCGAAAGCGATCGCATTCGCAACGAATTGCAAGCCCAAGGTATTACCCTAATTGATAGCCGTGAAGGCACACGTTGGCATAGAAATTAGAGAAAGACAAGGAGAATAATTTTTAACTCCTAACTCCCAACTCCTAACTCCCCAATGCCCCATGCCCTATTCCCTATTCCCTATTCCCTAAAATTATGTTATCTGAACTCAAAAAAGCGATCGCTAGTTTCGATATTCCTGCTGATTGGATTGGTATCAGAGCTGTTAAGGAAACTTCTACAAATCGTTTAGTGCGTGATGGCTTACCCCAAGCCAACGGTAAATCTTTTACCGTGGGAGCCATGCTAGAAGTGTTAGTTAATGGCTGTTTGGGTTATGCAGCTACTAACTCCCTAGAATTGCCATCTTTACAAGCTGCTGCCCAAATAGCCTATAAACAGGCACTAGCAGCTAGTGAATGGTGGATATATCCCTTCCGTGAAACTGAGCGCCCTAAAGTTGTTGGTGAATATAACTCTCCATTCCTTGAGTCATTGGATGCTTTAACTCCTGGAGAAATCAACGATTTATTAGTTCGTATTTGCCAAACCCTAAAAGTTGACGACCAAATTGTCCAAACCATTGCTGGTGTCAGCACAAACGAGAAGGAGTCATGGTTTGTCAGCAGCAATGGCTCAGAAGTCTATCAAAAATTTCTATCCATCGGCACTCATTACGGAGCCACAGCCCAAGATGGGCCAATTGTACAGCAACGCACCTACAACGGCGCTCAAGCAAACTGTTATCAAGGCGGGCTAGAACTGTTAAAAGAAGAGAATTTATGGCATCGGGTACGACAAATTGGCGAACAAGCAATAGAACTTTTAACAGCAGAAGAATGCCCAACCACCCGTACCAATTTAGTTTTAGCGCCAGACCAAATGATGCTGCAAATTCATGAAAGTGTCGGGCATCCCCTAGAAATTGACCGCATTTTGGGAGATGAACGAAACTATGCCGGGGGCAGTTTTGTCAGCAAAAGTGATTTTGGCAAACTAGTATATGGTTCGCCCTTGATGAATATTACCTTTGACCCCACCGTCTCTGGTGAATTTGCCAGCTATGGCTTTGATGATACCGGCGCTGTGGCAACACGAGAGTATTTAATCAAAGAAGGCGTACTGCAACGCGGTTTGGGTAGCTTAGAGAGTCAAGCTAGAGCAGGTGTACCTGGTGTCGCCTGTGCCCGTGCTTCCTCGTGGAATCGACCAGCGATCGACCGTATGGCTAACTTGAATTTAGAGCCTCTAGACGCTGGTTTTGAAGACATTATTGGTGGCATAGAACATGGCGTTTACATGGAATCTAATCGTTCTTGGTCAATTGACGATCGCCGTTATAAATTCCAATTTGGTTGCGAATATGCCAAATTAATCGAAAACGGTAAATTTACCAAAACCCTCCGCAATCCCAACTATCGCGCCACAACACCAGAGTTTTGGCATAGCTTAATTAAAGTAGGAAATGCCAACAACTGGGAAATGTACGGTACTCCATATTGTGGCAAAGGAGAACCAAATCAAGCTATTTGGGTAGGACACGGTTCTCCTGTTTGTGTATTTGCTAATGTCGAAGTTTTTGGTGGAGGAAGTTGAAAGATAAAAAATTTCAGAGTTAAGAGTGAGGAGTTAAGAGTTAGGAATGAGAAATTAAAAAACTTTCTTTGAACTTTAATTAATAACTCCTCACTCATAACTCCTAACTTGGTTAAGAGTTATGAATTAAAAATTAAAAAACCTCCAATTTTAATTAATAACTCCTAACTCATCACTCCTAACTTTTAAACTATCCCATATTAATAGTAATATCCATGAAAATTGAGGAATTATCTACTTTAGAAGTTAGCTTTAATCAATTGATTGAAACTCTGCTTCTGAAAAAATCAACAGATGAAGAATTCACTGTCAGGCTCAGTAGCGAACGCAGTCAATTTACTCGTTTCAATCATGCAAAAGTGCGACAAACTGGTTATGTTGCTGATGGTTGGATCGAACTAACTTTGATGAAAGACCAGCGCAGTAGTTTTCGACAATTTCCCTTTACTGGAAATTGGGAGAGAGACTGGCAGTTAGCTTATAGCGCTTTGCAAGAACTACGAGATGAAATAATTCTATTACCCATCGATCCATATTTAGTTTTGCCCTCAGGAAATAATACTAGTCGCGAAATCCATTCTGGAAATTTATTGCCAGAAGAAGCAGTGGTTACCACTGTTCTAGAATTAATTTCCGAACTAGATTTTACTGGCATATATGCCGGGGGAGTTGTAATTAAAGCCTATGGTGATTCTAGCGGTCAAAAACATTGGTTTGCTACTGATTCTTTTACCTTAGATTATTCTTTATTTATTACATCTGGGCAAGCAGTTAAAGGTACGTTTGCAGGTAGCGATTGGGATAAAACTGCATACATAGCTAAAATCAATGAAGCAAAAAAACAATTAAAACTCCTTTCTCGTCCATCCAAAGAATTACCAAGAGGACAGTACAAAACTTATTTTGCTCCTGCTGCTGTTGCAGATTTATCAATGATGCTTTCTTGGGGTTCTGTCAGCGAAGCTGATATTCAACAAGGTAACAGTTCTTTAGCTGCTTTATGTCGTCAAGAGAAACAACTGTCTGCAAAATTCACTTTAAAAGAAAATTTTCAACGGGGATTAGTACCACGATTTAATGAATTAGGTGAAATCGCAGCCCTAGAGTTACCAATTATAGAAAAAGGAGATTTAGTCAACACTCTAGTGAATTCTCGTACTGCTAAGGAATATGGAAAAATAGCCAATGGTGCTAATGGTTCAGAGACGTTACGTGCCCCAGAAGTGAGTCCTGGTAATTTAGTATTTGAACAGATTCTTCCCAGTTTAGATACAGGATTATATGTATCGAATTTGCATTACTTAAATTGGAGCGATCGCCAAACAGGTAGAATCACAGGCATGACCCGTTATGCTTGTTTTTGGGTAGAAAACGGAGAAATTATCGCCCCCATTGAAAACCTCCGTTTTGATGAAAGTCTCTACCGCTTTTGGGGAGAAAACCTCATAGATTTGACCACTTTTCAAGAATTTATCCCTGAAGTTGGAACATATGAAAGTCGTCAACTAGGAGGTGGTCTAGTTCCTGGTATGTTGGTAGAAGATTTTACCTACACACTGTAAATAAGCATTATATCTCTTGCAAAAGTGCTTTTTGCATAAGTCGGAAAAAGGGGTGCATGTTAAAGGGGAAAGGGAAAACACAAAATCTTTCTCCCTTTCCCCTTACCCTTTCCCCTACTTATGCAAGAAGTCTATTGATTATAGGAATCCTATTTGATTTATACCCCATACCCCATGCCCCATACGCAAATTGCATAGGGATTTACTCTATATCTGCTAATAATAGAGGAGTAGGTTTTTTCAGGAATTGGGATGATTAGTCCACAGCAGGTTGAGGCAATGATTGTGGCGGAACTGCCAGACGCCCAAGTTCAGGTGCAAGACTTGACTGGTGGTAATGACCACTATCAGGTGACAGTAGTTTCATCGCACTTTGCAGGTAAAGGACTAGTGCAACAGCACCAATTAATTTATGGTGCGTTGCAACAAGCAATATCGAGTCAAGCGATTCACGCTTTGTCTCTAAAAACATATACTCCTGAAGCTTGGCAAGCAAAATCAGCTTCGTAAATATAAAGTTAGGAGTTATTAGTACAGACGCCATTAGTCGCATCTGTACAAAAGTTAGGAGTAATACATTTTTTACTTTTTACTCCTAATTCCTGATTGTTCAGTGCAATATTAGGAAACATAAATACCATGACACCAGAACTCAAAGAGAAAATCGATCAATTGGTAGAAGATAACAAGATTTTGGTTTTCATTAAGGGAACCAAGTTAATGCCCCAGTGTGGTTTCTCCAACAATGTTGTCCAAATTCTCAATAGCTTGGGAGTTCCTTTTGAGGCCGTTAACGTTTTAGCAGACGATGAAATCCGTCAAGGAATTAAAGAATACTCCAACTGGCAGACATTTCCCCAGGTGTATATTGATGGTGAATTCATTGGCGGTTCTGACATTATGATTGAACTCTACCAACAAGGGGAATTACAGCAAAAGGTAGAAGTCGCATTAGCTTCCTAAGCATTGGGTATGGGGAAGAAGACAAGGAAGACAAGGGGGACAAGGTAGCATAGCAATTTTTCTCCCCATCTCCCCATCTCCCCAGTCCCCATAGCCGAAAATCCCCTCAGTCGCATTGGCAAGACCAATACAGGGCTGAGGGGATTAGTTTTATCAATACAATATCTCCAAAATTTCACACCACAACAACCCGTTGACCAATACAAATAACATGCTATAATTATCTGCGTTGATTTACGGTTACTATTAATTACCAAGCAAGCGATATTAGTAGTAATCAGGTTGTGGCTGCGCTTGCGGCATTTCAAAATTTGATGCATCGTACAAGTAGCGGCTGGCTTCCTCTTCTAAACGATGAATCAAATAAGGTTCAATAGCGTTGCCATGTCGCAGTGCGGCTAGATATCCATCCAAATACATCCGCATATCATCCATACGATAACCGCGATTCCATAACTCGACGAAGGCGTCAGTGAGTCTTTGGTAATAGCGGATGGTTTGTGTGTCTTGGAGCATAACTGCTGTATTAATGTCTTTGGAATGAGAATTGTAAATGATTCAAGTTCAAATGTGAAGTGTAATTTTACTTTGGGATCAATTAAAAATAAACATATGTCCTTCGGGTAGTACTCTCCTAGTAGCTACAGACTAATTTAATCGTATTCCAGAAAACACTTATTTTTGCGATCTGCTAAGGGATTTTTATGATTTGACCTCCCAGCAGAGAGATTTTATTAGTGCTATATTCATGGATGTAAGCAGCAAATCTCTTCCTCAAGAATCAGTTTTCCATTAGGCTGGAAAGCTTTTTTGTTAAGGATTTGCTATTTTGGTTATGGTTGTTGGATCTCATAGCCATCAAAAAACAGAATATTTAAGCTAGAAGAACTTTTGATAAGTTCGACAAGTCTTTTTATAAGTTTAACAAAAATTTAAGAATATTTCTAATGCCTTTTTGTAAAGGAAAAATTAAAGATATTGGCACTTTTTTTATGAGGAAATGTAAAGCTAATAGCAATTGAAGTAACAAAGGCTACAAAACCTTAGACATGGGCTTGTTACTTTGAAAGTCATCGACGCTAAGGGGTCTTGCCACCGTGGGTTCGGTTTGTATAGAAATCATTGAAGGGAATCCCCATCTCAGGTCGTTGCTAGGTTGGCACTTGCAACAACTAGAATACCGGGTGCATCAAGCTGCCAGTATTTATCAAGCAAGGGAAGTATTTTTAAGCCATCAACCAACACTTGTGGTTTTGGATGCCGATCTTCCTGACGGTGACGGCATTGAATTTTGTCGTTGGTTGCATCGTCAGCAACAGCCATTAATTTTAATGCTATCTGCCCGCAATAGTGAAGCTGATGTTGTGGCAGGTTTGAAGGCGGGTGCAGATGATTACTTGAGCAAACCTTTTGGGATGCAAGAGTTTTTAGCACGGGTAGAGGCACTGATTCGCCGTAAGCGTACACCGACTGCACCAGCATATTTGGATTATGGTACTTTGCAAATCGATTTAGTTCAGCGCCGCGTCCGCTTTCAAGGAGAGTTCATTGACTTAACGCCCCAGGAATTTAGTTTACTGTACGTTTTAGCACAAGCCGGGGGAGTGCCTCTGAGTAGGTCGGAATTGCTGCGTCGTGCTTGGCCTGATGCCATCGATAATCCTCGTACCATTGATACTCACGTTTTATCGCTGCGGAAAAAAGTTGAACTCGATCCTCGACAACCCAGCTTGATTCAGACTATCCGCAATGTGGGATACCGTTTTAACATGGAAATTTTGAATAGCAACCTTCCACAGTCACAAACAAAGTTAACCAGAGAGAGATTTAGTAATCAACGTTCAACACTTAGTAGTAGTCAAGTGTGATGGGGAATGGGGCATGGG
>NZ_JACKZU010000302.1:0-10140 GCF_014222165.1 Nostoc sp. 2RC | reverse complement strand
CCCCATAAATCCCCAATCCCCAATCCCTCGTAGATAAGGCTTAAGGATGAAAGCACCATTACCTGATAACGAAGCACAGAGAATCGAGATGCTTTTGGAATACAAAATCCTCGATACACAACCTGAAGCTGTCTTTGACGATCTCACTCGTTTAGCTTCGTATATTTGTCAGACTCCAATTGCCTTAATTAGCTTAATTGATATCAACCGCCAGTGGTTCAAAGCTCAGGTGGGTTTGGATATCCCAGAAACACATCGAGACCAGGCGTTTTGTGCCCATGCGATTCTACAACCTGATGTTTTGATTGTGCCTGATGCGGCAAATGACGAACGTTTCGCCGCAAATCCACTGGTGACTTCTAACCCAAAAATCCGGTTTTATGCTGGTGTACCTCTAACTAATGCTGAGGGATACGCGCTGGGAACCCTTTGCGTCATTGACTACATACCACGGAAACTTACTTCCGAACAGATAGAAGCATTACGTACCTTGGGTCGTCAAGTTATGAAGCAACTGGAATTGCGTCGTAATTTGGCAAGTTTAGTACTTATGGCTGATAAAGGCAAAGCATCAAAGAAAGTACGCAAGCAATTTTTCAAAACAATTGGGGCGGGTTTTCTTTTAGCATCGGCAACTTTAGTTGTCATTGGTGCAGTCTCTTATCAAAATACAGAAGTATCCACTAATAACCGCAGCATCATCAAAAATATTAATAAGAAAATTAACAGCTTAGAAAAAGTACTGTCACAGACAAAGGACGCTGAGACTGGGCAGCGTGGTTACATCTTGACTGAAAAAGGAACTTATTTAAAAGCCTATCAACAAGCACTGACTAACGTAGACAAAGAAATTATAAAACTGAAAAATTTAACCGCAGGTGAACCAAAGGAACAAAAGCAGATTTTAATCCTTGAATCTTTAGTTGCAGCTAAAGTGACTCAACTAAAACAGACTATCAACTTGCGCCAGAATCTGGGATTACAAGCGGCATCGCAGGTGCTACTAGCAAATGATGGTCAAAATCTCACGAACGATATCCATAAAACGGTTTATGAGATCCAGAACCAAGAAAAAGGGCGGCGTCAGCAATTATCACAAGCTACAAAAGCTTGGACTCGGAAAACAACTTTGACAATTGCGATCGCCATTGGTTTGAGTTTCTTGATTTTGGCTGTAGTCTACTATTTAATCTATCGTGAGGTTTGTGAACGTAAAAGCACAGAAGAAATCTTAAACCAAGAACGCAACTTTATCTCAGCAGTCCTTGATACTGCGGGAGCTTTGGTGGTAGTTACTGATTCCCAAGGAAAAATTGTTCGTTTTAATGAAGCTTGCGAGCAAATAACAGGTTATTCCTTCGACGAAGTCAGAGGTAAGTATTTTTGGAAATTGTTTCTACTTTCTCAAGAAGTAGAGTCAGTGAAAGCAGTTTTTGAAGAACTGCGGACTGGTAAGAGTTTTCTAGAACACGAAAATTATTGGCTAATGAAGGATGGGACTCACAGATTAATTACCTGGTCGAATACCATCTTAAAAAACGATGATGGTTCTGTAGAATACGTTGTTTGTACGGGTATTGATATCACTGAGCGCAAACGAACTGAACAACATTTAAGCGCACAATACGCCGCAACCCATGTTTTAGCAAATTCCACTACAATTAAAGAAGCTATGCCCCAAATTCTTCAGGGAATTTGTGAAAGTCTAGGATGGGATTTGGGGGAAATTTGGATGGTAGATCAGCAAGCAAATGTACTGCGTTTTTTGGATGTCTGGCATAAACCATCCCTGGAAGTACAAGACTTTGTAGCCTTGAAGCAGCAAACCACTTTTCCACCAGGAGTCGGGCTACCTGGACGTGTTTGGCTGACTTCCGAACCTGTTTGGATTGCTGATGTGGTTAAAGATCTGAATTTCCCTAACTTTAAAACCGCAGCTCAAGTAGGACTACATGCGGCTTTAGGTTTTCCACTCCGCACTGATAGCAAAATTCTCGGCGTCATTACCTGTTTTAATCGTCAAATCCAGGAACCAGACGAAGACTTAGCGAAAACCATGAATTTTATTGGTAGGCAAGTGGGGCAATTTATCCAGCGCAAACAAGCTGAAGAAGAATTACAACGCCAAAACTTGCGATCGCAACTTTTTACTGAAATCACCCTCAAAATTCGCCAGTCTTTGCAAATCGAAGAAATTCTGGAAATTACTGTCAAGGAAGTACAAAAAATCCTCCAAACTGACAGAGTATTAATTTATCAGCTTCAGCCAGATGAATCCACAACCACCGTCATTGAAGCAGTAGTCTCTGGCTTGCCAGCAATTAAAGAGCAAAACACCACCGCCCCCTACTTTCAAGCCGAATATTTACAACAATACTATCTCCAACAGTACCGTCAAGGACGAGTTTTAGGGCTGGCTAATTTAGATCTCCTGGAACTCGAACAAAAACACTTGGAATTAATGCAACAATTCGGCGTGAAAGTGAATTTAGTTGTGCCAATTCTCGTCAAAGAAGAACTTCGTGGTTTGCTCATAGTTCATCAGTGTGACTATTCTCATCAATGGTCTAACTTTGAAACTCTCCTGTTACGCCAAATAGCCGACCAAGTAGGTATAGCCATAGCCCAAGCCCAACTATTAGAAGCAGAAACTCGTCAACGACAAGAACTTGAAATTGCCCGTTATCAAGCTGAATTAGCTTCTCAAACCAAAAGTGCTTTTTTAGCCAATATGAGTCACGAAATTCGTACTCCTATGAATGCGGTATTGGGAATGACTAGTTTAGCTTTAGATACTTCCTTAGACCCAGAACAGCGAGATTTTATTGAAACAATTCGCATCAGTGGAGAAGCTTTATTAACTTTAATTAATGAAATTTTAGATCTTTCCAAATTAGAAGTTGGAGAGATGGCTCTAGAAACTCTAGATTTTAACTTATCTACTTGTATTGAAGAAGTATTAGAATTATTGGCTCCTTCAGCCCATAATAAAGGATTAGAAATTGCTGCCCTCATTGAACATAACGTTCCCATCCATCTCCAAGGAGATGCTGGGAGGTTGCGGCAAATTCTCATGAATTTAATTAGCAACGCCATCAAATTTACCAGTGTTGGTGAAGTAGTAGTGGAAGTACAATTACGTTCCCTTTCCGCCACCACAGTTACCATCTACTTTGCCATTACAGACACAGGTCTTGGTATTAGTCCTGAAGATCAACCGAGATTATTTATGCCATTTACCCAAGTCGATGCTTCAACCACTCGCAGGTATGGTGGTACAGGCTTAGGATTAGCCATTTGCAAACAGCTGGTAACTTTAATGGGAGGAATAATTGGGGTAGAAAGTCAAATTGGCAAAGGATCTAAGTTTTGGTTTGAAGTACCTTTCGCCAACCAACTTGAGCCTATATTAAAATCGTCCCCACCATTAATTAATTGCCGCGCCTTAGTAGTAGACGATAACTCTACTAATTGCAAAATGATCCACAATCAAGCTACTACTTGGGGAATGCAAGTAGATCGAGTCAACAGCGCAGCCGCAGCACTCAAAGCTATTCATAAAGCTTGCGAGCAAGGAAATCCCTATAATATTGCCTTAATTGATATGGAAATGCCAGAAACAGATGGCATCAAACTAGGAGAACAGATTAAAGCCAATTCGGCAACTGCTGAGATACCTTTAATTATCGTCATTTCAACTAATCAAAGAAATCAAGTACAGCAAGCTTTAAAAATCGGATTTGCTGGTTATTTAGTCAAACCCATTAAGGCATCCCGACTTTTCGATATGACCCTCAATATTTTACAAATTCAGCCAGCATTAGAACCAGGTACTAGGGAACAAATCCAAAATCGAACCACTTCAAATGTTGCCAATTCTTGCCGTATTGATGAATCTCCAAACCCGAACTTTTGCACTGAATCAAAGTTAAGAATTTTGCTAGCGGAAGATAATTTAGTCAATCAGAAAGTCACACTTAAACAACTCCAAACTTTGGGCTATAAAGCTGATGTCGTTGCTAATGGTAAAGAAGTTTTACAATTATTAGAAAAAATTCCTTATGACTTGATTTTAATGGATTGTCACATGCCAATTTTGGATGGTTTAGAAACTACAAGAGAAATTCATCGTTGGCAAGAAAGTGCATTTGCTAGTCGTCGTCGTCCTGTGGTCATTGCCATGACAGCCAATGCCATGAAAGAAGACAAACAAAAATGTTTAAATGCTGGAATGGATGATTATCTCAGCAAGCCAGTGTTGAAAGAAAAATTAGCCGCAATTCTAGACCATTGGGCAGACATCATCCTTTTGCAACAAATAGTAATTGAAGGCGAACAAACAGCTTCTCCCATCAACAACACTGAAATTGACCAAACAATCAATTGGGAACACCTACATCAAGTATCAGATAATGACACACAATTTGAATTAAATCTCTTGCAGATTTTCGTTCAAGATATTAAACCCCGTTTAGAGATTGTCAAAAGTGCGATCGCACTTTATGATTTTGGACAAATTGTCCGAGAAGCTCATTACCTCAAAGGTGCTAGCAGCAACATTGGAGCCACAGCTATGTACTTAGCTGTTGAGAAACTAGAACAACAAGCCCTCCAACACGAGCATAAAACTGCAACTAAGTTAATTACAGAAATCGAAGAATTTGTCAATCGTATTCAAAAATTTTTAACTGAAGCAGTGGATAAATAGGGGATGGGGAGACAAGAGGGGGGAAAGGGAAAAGGTTAAAGGGAAAAGGGTTTTTATTTGCCCTTTCCCCTTTACCCCTTAACCTTTTCCCCACTTCTGAAGGTTTGGTATTTTCCCTTTCCCCTTTGCCCCTTAACCTTTTCCCACAAGAGTGCAAAAAGCACTTTTGCCCAATGCCCAATACTCTATCCTCACACAACTAAACCTTGAGTTGCTTCCAGCAAATGTTGATGAATGGATTTTGACGCAGCTAAGATTAATCCAGGGAGACTGTAGTTTTTACAAGTATATAGTGGCGGCAAAGTGGAACCATCAAGAGTAGTGACAAGATAGCCGGCTTCTTTTGCTAAAAAAGCTAGTGCAGCAGCATCAATAAATTTACCGGCTCTGATTACTGCTCCACTCAAATCACCAGTGAGAATGCCATTCAGATTGGGAATTTGTATATCACTAGAATAATCATTGGCAATATCAATTACTTGATAGCGTTCTTTTAATAGAGGTGCGATGGCATTCATTCCCCATCCCAACAATACAGCAGGTTTAGGTGATGTAATCTCTAAGGGAACGCAGGCTTCTAAATTCGTTTCCAATGTTCCTTTAAAAGTTCCTTCGCCTCTCAAAGCATAAAAATAAACATTTTGGGCAGGAGAAATTGCCAGCACTGCCTCAAAATCATCTGCATTTAAAATACTAAGAATAATTTGATAATTAGAATGTCCATCCATGTAAAATTTCGTGCCATCAATTGGGTCGAGTGTAATTAAATAATCACCTTCAAGCCCCAGTTCAGTAGCACGAAAATACTTGGTGTTTCTAGAACTTTCATACTCTTCTCCATAAAAGCGAATCTCTGGAAAACTACCCAGTAGTACTACTTCCACTAGATTTTGAATCGCTACATCCGCATCAGTAAGTGCAGCCGCAAAAAAATTTTTTCCTTGTTCTTTAGCGGGAAGTGCAGCAATTTTTGGTTGCATAAAACGGGCGTAGGCTGCTGCTACTTTCAGATGAGGAAGTAAAGTTGACAAAATTAATTGAGTACTCGGTTTTGTGGACATTCCAGCAAACTCCTGTCTTGAAAATAGCGTTGACTGTTGACTGTTGACTGTTGACTGTTGACTGTTGACTGGGGAGTTATTATTCTCACCTGGGATCTAAATGATAGGTCTGTAATCGGACACGATATGATTTGGGGACAAGGAGCAAAAGAAGGGTTGCAATAAGTGTTGACAATGAAGTTCACTGCCGACTTGGGGTGTCTCTATTGTCACTTCCTCTATGATTGGCGGTGTGACAGAATTTTATATTCAGACAAAATTACGGTATCATGAACTACTATTTTTGGCGATGCCTGTACTTGCCGTACTTACCAATACTAATGTGCGTTCTAATAGCATTTCACTTTATTTATGATATGAATACGAGCCTAAAAGCGTACCGTTAACTGTGAACCGTCAACAGTCAACACTCACCAATAGCAATGGAATCTTTTTTTACTTGCAAGTCCCTATTCCCTGTTCTTTCTTCACAATGACTATTAAGCCATTTGCACCACTTGTAGGACAACAGCAAGCCATAGAATTGCTCACTCAAGCTGTTAGACAAAACCGGGTTGCTCCCGCTTATTTATTTGTGGGGCCAGATGGTGTAGGTAGGAGTTTAGCAGCCAAGTGCTTTGTGGAATTGCTATTTTCTGATGGGATGGAAATCACTACTGCTTTACAAAACCGTTTGCGTCAAGGTAACCACCCGGCTTTGTTGTGGGTGCAACCAACTTATCAATACCAAGGACAACGATTTACAGCAGCACAAGCGGCTGAAAAAGGACTCAAACGTAAAGCACCACCTGTAATTCGATTAGAGCAAATTCGAGAAATCACCGAATTTCTCAGTCGCTCGCCTTTAGAAGCCCCAAGGAATGTGGTAGTGCTAGAGGAAGCCCAAACAATGGCGGAAGCCGCAGCCAACGCTTTATTAAAAACTTTAGAAGAACCAGGACAAGCAACGTTAATTTTAATTGCACCGACAGTAGAGTCTGTGTTGTCTACTTTGGTGTCACGCTGTCAGCGCATTCCTTTTTATCGCTTGGATGGAGAGTCTTTAGCTGTTGTACTCACACAAACAGGTCATCAGGAAATTTTGCAACATCAGGCAGTATTGAATATAGCAGCTGGCAGTGCGGGAAGTGCGATCGCATCTTACGAGCAATTACAAGCTATTCCCCCTGAATTGGTTGAAGATTTAAAAAAAGTGCCCAAATCTTACCGCAATGCTTTAGAATTAGCCAAAAAAATTGATAAAGATTTAGATACAGAAGCACAACTATGGTTAGTTGATTATCTTCAACAATTTTACTGGCAGCAGTGGCATCAAGCCCAAGCGATGGAGCAGCTAGAACAAGCTCGTAAGTATTTACTTACTTACGTTCAACCACGGCTAGTTTGGGAATGTTTGCTGTTATCTCTATATCAAAAATCAAGACTTTATTGATGATAGCGATCGCCAAATATATTCACACTTGTATAAACTCTAATTAATTATCAAGACCATATCAATAGTAACTGTGCCATTATTCACAAGCTAAAATAGTTGTAAGAAATCTACCACAAAGAAATCAACATTAAAAATGTGTCATTAAAAATTAAATTTAAAAACTCCATCTCTCGCTCATCATGAACTTAGCACCGACAATTTCAGTTCTTCTTTTAACCACTAGCTTGGCTGCAATTTCTTTGCAACTTGGCACTGCTTCCAGCGCTCAAAAGATATCTAACCTGAGCCAAGCATCAAGTAATTTGCCATTGGTCAAATCAGTAGGACTGTCTCCAGATATGGATGTGCCTTGGTCAAAACCCGTGAGAATCCTCGACCCTTTTGAAGGCGAGTTACTTGGAGTTTTTGACCGCAATTATTTAGGTGGTTATTTATATCGCGATGGTTCCAAACAAGTTATTAGTTTGTGGACTCCTGAGAGCATTAGACTACTCGTAACAGTAAATTCTGGTCAAGTAAAATCTTCTTTCTATACCGCAGGTAGTTTGTATCCCAGACCAGATTACCTGAAATTCGTGACTACCCAAAAAGTAGATAAACTTTCGATTAAAGTCAGGGAAAAAATTTTTCAGTTAGAGGGTTCAACAGGCACGTTTGTCGTTAACCAAGAACTAGCCACTGCCTTGAAAAATGCTCCAGATGAAAACTTAGACATCAGACTAGTGTTGGAAGGAGGTCAAACTGTTGATAGCGAAATTGGTAAAGGGACAGTAAAAGCTTGGCGAAGTATTTACTAAACAAAAATTTACACTTACTCATCACTAGACTTCTAACAGAAGTGGGGAAAAGGGTAAGGGGTAAAGGGCAAATAAAAACCCTTTTCCCTTTCCCCCCTATTGCAGAAGTGGGGAAAAGGGTAAGGGGTAAAGGGTAAAGGGCAAATAAAAACCCTTTTCCCTTTAACCTTTTCCCTTTCCCCCCTATTGCAGAAGTAGGGAAAAGGGTAAGGGGTAAAGGGAAAATAAAAACCCTTTTCCCTTTCCCCCTCTACTCATCACTCCCAATACCCAAACCCTGTAATCAATCATTTTTATTTATGGGGTTAAAAAAAAAATATAATTGTTTTTATGCTAAAAAGTCTTTAAAGTGGAGTTAGCCGGTCAACAATCTGTTGATTGTCAAGTTTTTCTTAGCAATAGCTTAGGGAAATAGATTTAGTAACTTTGTATATTTAGGTGTGAGTTTAAAGTATTACGCCTGTGGTAATCTCTAACAAATCAGAATACGCACTCCTAGCCCTGTTAGAGTTGGCAACTTGCTACCCTAACGGTGACGCATTGCAAATCCGCGAGATAGCAGCATTGCAAGACATACCGAACCGCTACTTAGAGCAACTCTTGGCAACATTAAGGCGTGGAGGTTTAATTAAGAGCATACGCGGAGCCAAAGGCGGCTATGTATTGGCACGAGATCCCAGGACAATTACAGTGCTGGATGCTTTTACCTGTATGGAAGGTTCCGATGCTGTTGCCTCCACTTGTGAACCGCCCCCTAGTACAATAGAAGCTGAGCTAATTCAGGAAGTTTGGCAAGAAGCACGTCAAGCTGCTAACTCCGTACTAGAAAAATATACACTTCAAGACCTTTGTGAACGGAGAACAACCCGACAACAAAAAGAACTGATGTATTACATTTAGGAACATTGAAGTATTGAAATGGTAGGGGAGACAAGGTAGATTGGGCAGAGGAGCAGAGGGGCACAAGGGCAGGGGAGAGTAATAACTCGCCAGTCACTAGTCATCACTCAACAGTCATCAGTCAACAGTCATCATTCAACAGTCAACACTCCCCACCCTTTTTTGTTATGTCTCAAATAAATTCTCAACAGCCAATTAATAATGCCGCTACTGTTGTAGAGAGTTATGCAGCAGGAAAACGAGACTTTAGTAAGGCAGAATTGGGTAATGCGGATTTACAAAATATTAATTTGAGAGGATCTGACCTCAGTTATGCTGACTTGAGTGGAGCGAATTTGAGTGGAGCTAATTTCAGGGGAACTGATTTGAGTTTTGCCGATTTGAGTGAAGCTAATTTGAGAAATGCTGATTTAAGGGGAGCGTTGTTAATGTCGGCTAATCTTCATAAAGCCAATCTCGAAGGAGCAAACCTGGAAAAAGCAGACTACGATCGCAATACCCATTTTCCTGAAAATTTTGACCCAGCAAAAGCTGGAATGCAAATTAAAGCAGAAGATTGACTAATTTTAATTTGAGCGATGCCTTCGGCGGCAAGCTACGCACTTGCCTCAGGATAGAAGATATGGTAACCAAAATAATTCTATTTTGGTAAAAAACCGATTTCTGAGGTTAAAGATGGAGGCCAAAAGTACAACCCTCAATCAACGGACACCCTTAATAATTGCGGGAATCGTTCTTGGTTTAGGTCTTGGAGGATTTGTTGATGGAATTTTACTGCATCAATTACTCCAGTGGCATCACATGTTAAGCAACATTCGACCTCTGACAAACGTTGCTAATGAAGATTTGAACATGGTGTGGGATGGATTATTCCATGCTTTCGATTGGCTGTTAACCGTAGCAGGAATAATCCTACTCTGGCGTGCTGGAGGACGCGACGATGTTCCTTGGTCGTCACAAACCTTTATTGGTTCAATACTTATTGGTGCTGGGTTATTCGACGTAGTTGAAGGATTGATTGACCATCAAATTCTCGGCATCCATCATGTGAAACCAGGCCCAAATCAACTAGCTTGGGATCTTGGATTTCTTGCATTCGGTAGCCTACTTGCCGTTATTGGCTCGATAATGATAAAAAAAGATTCAATTGAATTGGGGACTGGTAAGTGATGACTGGTGACTGATGATTGTTCACTGGCGAGTTATTATTCCCCCCTGCCCCTCCCCATCACCACACTC
>NZ_JACKZU010000301.1:0-10185 GCF_014222165.1 Nostoc sp. 2RC | reverse complement strand
CAAGGACGCATTCGCGCAGCGTCTCGTCAGAGAAGGACGCAAAGAGAAGAAAGAAAGGCTTAACTGAACTGTATTGCACATTAGACGTAATTTCTATTCCCCATCTCCCTACGGGAAAAATTACGTTTTAGAACGCAAAATGGTATTACATGCAGACTGTAAGAGCTTCTGTCTTGACGTTTTGGTATTACGCGCAGGCTGCAACAGCTTCCGTTTTGCTTGTAAGAGCTTTTGTCTTGATGTTTCGGTATTACGCGCAGGCTGCAACAGCTTCCGTTTTGCTTGTAAGAGCTTTTGTCTTGCTTGTAAGAGCTTCTGTCTTCACGTTTCAGTATTACGCGCAGGCTGCAACAGCTTTCGTCTTGATGTTCTCAAAAACAAACTTGCGTCACACCTATTTTTACTTCAATACGCTTGGGTTAAGGCTAAAACTCTTGGTCAAATTCAATTTTTTTAACGAACCGCCAAGGACGCAAAGGACGCAAAGAAAAGAAAGAAAGAAAGAAAGGCTTAACCCAAGCGTATTGATTTTTACTTAAGTTTTTGGGCATTGGGCACTTGTGCTGAGCGTAGCCGTTGGCGCAGCCTCTCGCAGAGAAGTATGGGGCATTGGGACATAGGGGAGAATAATAACTCACCAGTCAGCAGTCAATAGTCAACAGTCAGCAGTCAACAGTCAACAGTCACCAGTTAATTAAATTTTAAATTTTTCCCAAAAATCAACAATTTTACGTATGACAAGTTTTTCAAAAATTGTCCACTATAGAGGTATGAAAAATGTAGCAAGCAAGTATTAATTATGGCAAGGGCAAAGCGCAATTCACGTATTCTTGATAAAGCTCAAGTTCGTCTAGCGAGCATTAAATCTATTAATCAAACTCTTGATGTAGGAGAAGGATTAGCTGTTGAAGTTTATACTGAAAAAATAGAACAACTCAGAAAATACTTGGAAGAATACAATAGTAGTCTCTCTACCATCGATGTCTTACTAACTAAGATTGTGGAAAATGAAAAAGATTTAGCAGACTATTCTGATAAATTTTTGCATGGCATTGCTTATAAATTTGGTAACAATAGCCATGAGTATCAAATGGCTGGGGGTGTTCGTAAAAGCGATGTCTACGACCGGCTACGCCAACGCAAGCGTGTTGTTCGTGAAAGCACGGTTTCGCCTACAACTTAAAGCAGCATAGTTTTGACTCTCACAAAATTTGTTATGTAAAATCCCCAATTTTGTCAAAAATTCGGGATTTCTTGGCTTTTAGGCATCAATTTTAGCTTTTAATCCAGGATAAAATTGATACCACCCACAATCAAGTCTGGGGGGCTTTTTAACTCAGCATACTTTAGACGAAGTTACACAAGTGTCTATCAAACTTGTAACTCTGAATTTAAGGGAAACAAAAGCTAATGCCTACTACAAATATCGATGTTTCAGTTCCAGAAGTACTTTACCTGCGAAATATTACAAGTGGTCAGGTGACTGAAGGAGAGGTATTAAGCCAAGTTGCATCAGTTTGGTCAAACTCAACAGGGAACGTTACCATTGAGGTAATTTCTGATGATTTCACCACAGACCCAAGCCCCATTATTGTACCTGCCCTTGGATTAACGACTCCAATTATCGTGTCCATCGCATCTAAGGAAGATTTTATCGCTCAGGGCGATCGCACTGTCACAGTTACCATTCAAGCATCATCAAGCACTGGGTTAAATTCCGTTTCTTCCAGTTTTTTGGTTACTATCGCAGACGATGATACTGCGGGGGTAATCATTACAGAATCCGGCGGTAGCACTTCTGTGACGGAAGCAGGAGCCACGGATACTTACACAGTAGTTTTAACGTCCCAACCCACTGCTAATGTAACTATAAATACCGACGGAGGAGCGCAACTAAATCTCAACCCCAACGTTTTAATTTTTACTCCCCAAAACTGGAATGTGCCGCAGACGGTGACTGTCAGCGCAGTGGATGATGCTCTTGTTGAAGGAACCCATACTCAAACTATTAATCATACGGTTAGCAGTACTGATACTAAATACGATCGCATTAGCATTAGTTCTATCATTGTAAATATTACCGATAATGACAGAAATGATGCTCCCAGCTTTACACCAGGGCCAAATCAAACGGTTGCTGAGGACAGTGGCGCTCAAACTGTTGCTAATTGGGCAACCAACATTTCCCCCGGCCCGGCTGATGAAGCAAGCCAGATTGTTAACTTCCAGGTAACCAACGACAACAACGAGTTGTTTAGCGTTCAACCTGCCATCGATTCTGCTGGTAATCTCATCTATACCCCTGCGATAAATGCCAACGGTTCAGCCATTGTGACAGCGATTCTGCAAGATGATGGAGGAACAGTTAATGGAGGGGTGGATAGTTCTAACCCCCAGACTTTCACCATTACGATTAATCCCGTCAACGACATTGCAACCATCAGTGGTATTGTCACAGGTGTCGTTACCGAAGACTTAAATGTGGTTAATGGTAACCTCACTGCTACGGGTAACCTCAGCATCACTGATGCGGATACAGGGGAGAACAAATTTAACACCAATGTCATTTCCGCTAGCGGTAACCTTGGTAGTCTTAATATCACTGATACTGGCACTTGGAATTACAGCGTTGCCAATAGTGCAGTGCAATTTTTAGGTGCAGGTGTTAGCAAAACCGAAATTTTTAGTGTGGAATCTGTTGATGGTACAGTTCTTCAAGATATTGCTATTACCATCAACGGCAACAACGATGCACCCACAGATTTATTCTTAAGCAAGTCAGATATTGATGAACAAAGTGCTGCACTCACTACCATTGGTTTTTTCTCCACCACTGACATAGATGTTAATGATAGCTTTACCTACAGCTTCATAGATGGGGATGGTGCTGATGATAATGATGTCTTCACTATTGATGGCAATGAACTAAAAATTAAAACTTCCCCCGATTTTGAAATTAAACAAAGTTACAAAATTCGGGTAAAAACAACTGATGCAGGTGGGCTGTCTTACCAAAAAGCCTTGGCGATCGCTGTTAATGACCTTGACATTTCTAGCAGACTGACTACAAAAGATGATGACATTTTTAATATTACAGGTGATGATACCAAAATCACACTCCAAGTCACTCTTTTAGGACGCAATTCCAATCAAATCAATGAATTGGGAGTATTTATTGTTGACGATGCTACAGGCACAATTAATGGTATTGCTCCTGGTGCAGATGGTTATGCTGAAGCTGCCCTAGAACGCGCTCAAGTAATTTTCTCTGCTATTACTAATGTCCCTAATGGTTTTAATCCTAGCGATTTAACACGCTCATTAGAATTAAATTCCGGCGCTAATTTGAGATTTTATTTAGTAAAAAATAATAGTACAACGGATGCCATCCTCCCAGGAATTAAACCAATTACAGATGTATTGTTTGCCAGCACAGCAACTTTAAAAGTCACCGATTTAGGTAATGACCAATTTCGTTTAGCTTGGGAAGATGGCACTGGTAATAGCACTAATGACTTTCAAGATTTGGTGGTGGAAATTCAAAGTAGCAATCAAAATTTACCTCTAGGTACGAAGCTGCAAGGTAGGTCACAAGGAGAACTAATTGATTTAAGGAGCGTCACGACACCAGTCACAGTTAATTTTAATGTGTACCGAGAAGCTGCTTTTGATAACTTTGTGGGATTCTATCGAATTACTGATGAAAAGGGTGGGATTGACATTAACGGTGATGGCAATGCAGATATTCTACCTGGAGAAGCTGGTTATGCTCAAGCAGCTGTACGTCAACGTGTGGCAGGTATTGACTTAGCAGTTAGTAACCAAGGTACGGCCACCTCCACTGGTAGTTTTACTGGTGGTGACATCTTTGCACCATTTCTGATTGTAAATAGTAGACCTGATGCTGTTGTAGATAATAATCCTAATAACGATCCAAAAGTTTATTTTGCATTTTTGGGAGCTAACTCTGACAAACGCGACCACATTCGCTTGCTGGGTGACAATATCTTTGCTTTCGAGGATTTATCTGGTGGTGGCGATGGAGATTTCAACGATATGATTGTGAAATTTGCTCTCAGCTAAGGGACTTGTTTCAGGTTCGTCTAAATACTTCCGATAAAAAGGACGCGGGGAGGGGGAGAATTTTTTTGATAAGTGATTAGGCGGACTCGATATCATATATCAAGTCTGCATAATTAGTTATGATTCCCACAGCCATTACACCCCACCCCTTAATCCCCTCCCCTTGGTAAGGGGAGGGGAGACAAAGCGTAGCTTTGGCGGGGTGGGGTTTTTCGGGTTTCATAAGTAATCAAGCGGACACGATCTGACGCAAAGAGACGGAGACACCGAGGGGTTTTTATTATGGGTAATTAAGCGGTTATGATATTATGTTCGCCTAATCCCTTATCAAAAAAATTCTCCGCGTCCCCATGTCCCCGCGTCAGTCCTAATGAATTCCCTCTCCTGAAGAAAGTTTAACCTACGTCATCATGGGCGAAACGGTTAAACAGGAAGTCTAAGGCATAGTTACGCAGTTGATAATATTGTGGATCTTCCATGATGCGGGCGCGATCGCGGGGACGAGAAAAAGGTATTTCCATGACTTCGCCAATCTTTGCATGGGGCCCATTAGTCATCATCACCAATTTGTCTGCTAAAAATAGCGCCTCGTCGATGTCGTGGGTAATCATCAACACTGTACAGCGATTTTCATTCCAAATTTTGAGCAGTTCTTCTTGTAATTCTTCTTTGGTGATGGCATCCAGCGCCCCGAAAGGTTCGTCTAAAATTAAGACTTTGGGACGAATTGCCAAGGCGCGGGCGATGGAAACTCTTTGTCTCATACCACCGGACATTTGCATTGGTTTCTTTTCCATTGCGTCAGCCAATCCCACCATTGCTAAATGGTCGCGCACGATCGCTCTTTTTTCAGCTTGTGGTTTATTAGGATAAACGGCATTCACAGCTAAGTAAATATTTTCAAAAGCAGTGCGCCACGGTAGCAAGGCGTAGTTTTGAAACACCACCATTCTATCTGGGCCTGGTTTGGTAATGGGCTGTCCTTCTAGTAATACTTGCCCGGAGGTGGGAAAGTTGAAGCCGGATACCATGTTTAATAAAGTGGATTTACCACAGCCAGAGTGACCGATGACACAAATAAACTCCCCTTGTTCGACGTTGAGGTTAACGCCATCGAGGACGGTGAAGGGGCCTTTTTTTGTGGGATAGACTTTGGTAACGTCTTTGATTTGTAAAAAGGGTTGGCGGGTGCGGGCTGTATTTTCGAGTGGGCTTCTGAGGTCGGTAATTGTTGAATTGCGGTTTTGCATGGTGATTTGGTTATTGGTTATTGGGGACTCTTGGCGGCGAACTATTAAAGTTCAATGCTTGTTAATGGAGTTCAGAAGTTCATTAAGGATTTCCAAAAAATAAATTATCCAATCTTGTGGGGTGGACATCTTGTCCGCCCTTGGCGATGGGCGGGCGAGACGCCCACCCCACAAGAAGTAGTTGAGTATTTTTTTATTTGTGAGTCCCTTAATGGAGTTCAAACAATTGTGGGTGATGTCCTATTTCTTCCACTTCCTCTTTCTCTCACGATTCTTTTATGAGGCAAGTTTTCTTCTGGGGGCATCGAGAATAACTTCGGCCACTGAGAAATCGCGTTTAATTTTCAAACTGTTGAGATAGGCGATTGGGTCGTCGGCGTTAAAGGGAGTACCATCGAATAGTTGAATGGGTTGGCGAATGTAGCTGATATCTAAGCCTAATTCCCGTGCGGCGGTGCTGAAAACACGGACTCTACACACGCGTTCCACGACTTCCACCCAATTTCTGGGGAAGGGAGTGTCGCCCCAACGGGCTAATTGAGTCATAATCCAAATTTGTTCGGTGCGGCTGGGGCGGTTAATGGCGGATTCGGAATAAAATTGGTGGTGGGCGTAGTCGCGCAGGGGATGGTCGAT
Source organism: Nostoc sp. 2RC (assembly GCF_014222165.1). Taxonomy (NCBI): domain Bacteria; kingdom Bacillati; phylum Cyanobacteriota; class Cyanophyceae; order Nostocales; family Nostocaceae; genus Nostoc; species Nostoc sp. 2RC. Next base: position 4,216 of record NZ_JACKZU010000301.1, on the reverse strand, counting down.
ATCGCAGGTGAGACTATTGGGATCTTCTAATTGGATGTATTCTAAATCAGTGCTGACATAATCTCGACTTGCTAAAATTTGGCGAATTTCTTGGGCATTGTCGGGGTTTGCACAGTATTGACAAGCTTCTAGTAAAGCTTTGGTCAAAGCAATGTGGGTATTGGGATAAGTTTCTGCCCACTCTTCCCGCACTCCCAGAACTTTACCGGGGTGTCCTAGCCAAACTTCCAAATCGGTGGCGATGGTAAAGCCGACATTTTCGGCGGCGGCGCGGTAGTTCCAAGGTTCGCCGACGCAGTAACCATCAATGCTACCTGCTTGTAAGTCGGCTACCATCTGGGCTGGGGGAATGGTCTTCATATCCACATCGCTGTCGGGGTCTATACCACCAGCAGCTAACCAGTAACGCAGGAGTAGGTTGTGCATTGATGCGGGATGCACTACTCCCATTGTGTGCCTTTGGTCGTGGGTGTCTAGGAGGTATGTTTTGAAGTCTGATAAGCTTTGCACGCCTTGGTCGTAAAAGCGTTTGGCTAAGGTAATGGCGTTACCGTTGCGGGTCATAGTGAGGGCGGTGACAACAGGGAAAGGTTGGTTGTTGTGTCCCCCTAAGGTTAACCACATGGGCATTCCTGAGGGCATTTGCGCCGCATCCAAATAACCGCCGGTCATGCCATCAACGATACCACGCCAACTACTTTCGCGCACGAGGTGGACTTCATCTAAACCATGCTTGACAAAAAAGCCTTTTTCTTTAGCAACTGCTAAGGGGGCGCAGGCGGTGAGGGGTAAAAAGCCAATTTCTAAGTTAACTTTTTCTAAGCCGTGGCGGGAAATGTCGGCTGTTTTTCTGGCGCGAATTTTCTTAATGCGTTTTTGTTGATTGAGGAAATAAATCATTTCACTCCGCAAGCTGTAGTAGCTGGGATGTTCTACAACTTCCATGCGCTTACGGGGTCTGGGAATATCTACTTCTAAAATGTCACCAATTTTCGATTCGGGGCCGTTGGTGAGCATGACAATTCTGTCAGATAATAGCACTGCTTCGTCCACATCATGGGTGACCATGACAGCAGTAACTTCATTTTCTTCGCAGATTTGCATGAGTTGTTCTTGCAAATTACCGCGAGTCAGGGCATCTAACGCGCCGAAGGGTTCATCTAATAATAATAACTTGGGGCGAATCGCTAAAGCACGAGCGATCGCCACACGCTGCTTTTGTCCCCCAGATAACATTGTTGGCTGTTTGTCAGCATGGGGACGCAAGCCCACCATATCTATATGTTTTTCCACAATGGCGTTGCGTTCGGCTGCGGGTACGCCTTTCATTACCGAGTCCACAGCTAAGGCAATATTTTCTCTCACTGTCCGCCAAGGTAATAGCGAATAGTTTTGAAAAACCACCATTCTATCGGGGCCTGGTTGGCTGATTCTTTGCCCTTCTAAGGTGACAATGCCTTCACTGGGCAAATCCAAACCCGCAATCATATTTAATAATGTAGACTTGCCACAACCGGAGTGACCAATTAAAGAAACGAATTCTCCTTTTTTGATTTCGAGGTCAATTCCTTTGAGGGCAATGTATTTACCACCGCCGGTTAATTCAAAAACTTTGTCAATGCGATCGACAGCAACGAATGTAGACATGGTAGTTTGGTTATTGAGGGTTGAGTTTTAAACGCATAGGGGCGCGGAGGTTGGCGCAAAGATGCGCGGAGGTTGAGGGTTAATAGTAGCTGCCGGATTTACGGTATTCTAGGGCGGTTAAGCCATCGGTTTCTAGGACTTGACCTTTATCGACTACGGCGTAAATTAACCATCTGTCACCGCATTTCATTTGATTTTGTACGGTGCATTCTAAGTAGGACAATGCTTCGCTAAGAATTAGGCAACCATTGTCAGCTGTTTTTGTGGAAAGATTGATAAAGGGATTATTTCCTAAAACGCTATTGCGGGAAAAATAGCGGCGGATATTTCTACCTTCTTTGAGGATATTTAATACAAATTTATCACCGGGATGACACATTAAATCTGCATTTTGTTCTTCAGCAATGGCAATCATAATGCCTGGTGGATTAAAAGTTGCTTGAGAAACCCAAGAAGTTAAAACGCCTTTGTGGTTTTCTTCGTCACAAGTTGTTAAAACACACAATGAACCAATAATACGTCCTACTGCTTGTTCGGTGCGGTCTACTTTTGCTTCTGTAACAACTTGACGTGCAGTCCGCAATTTCTTTGTTTTTTTCAAGTTTTGAGCAAAGGAAGCGCCTGCTTCTTTACACTGTTGGATAATCTCATCTGTAGGTGTAAAACGGACTCGAATTGTTTCAAATCCTAAACGATAATTGGCATCTTTGAGTTTACTTTCTAGTAAATCAATTGCTTCTCCACTCCAGCCGAATGAACCGAATACTCCTGCTAATTTTGTTTTAGCTGCTGTGGCTATAACTATTCCTAAAGCTGTTTGAATTTGGGTTGGCGCATGACCGCCTAAGGTGGGCGAACCAATAATAAATCCGTCGCAAGCTTCAATGATGCGGGTAATTTCTGCTGGTTCTGCTAGTTCGCAATTAATGGACTCTACGTTGACTCCATTTTCAATTAAACCTTGAGCGATCGCATTCGCTACAATTGCCGTATTTCCATAAGCGGAAGCATAAAGTAAAGCAACACTTAATTCTTGTAATTTTTGTCCTTGACACCATTGCCGATAATCAAAAGTAAAGCGGCTGAGGCTATAACGAACAACAGGGCCATGAGCAGGAGCATAACATTTTGCGGGGAAAACCGAAAGCTTTTCTAAAGCAACTTCCACTTGTTTCGCTTGGGGTGCGTGGAGACAATCAAAATAATAATGACGTTCTGCATCTAAACTTTTCCAGTCTTCATCGAAGAGGGTATCTTCACAAATATGAGCGCCAAAAAATTTGTCTGTGTAAAGAATTTTAGTTGCAGAATCATAAGTACACAATCCATCTGCCCAGCGAGGAGTTGGTACAGTAATAAATGTCAGATGATGTCCTTGTCCTAAATCCAAAGTATCCTCTGAACGCACAGCTTGAATGCGCGATTCCCACTCTGGAAAAGCAGTTTTCAAAGCATTAGCAGCAGGGCGAGAACATATTAAAGTAGCTTGAGTAGCTTCAGAAAATAATACTTGTAACGTGGCTCTGCGGTTGGGATTGACATGACCGAGAACAATATAATCTAAAGTAGTGAGATTGAGATGTTGTGCTAATTCCTGGAGATAAATTTCCGTAAAAGATTCACCAGGAGGATCGATTAAAGCTTTTTTATCAGCTTGAATCAGATAAGAATTCGCCGTAGTTCCCCGTTGGCGGGAATACTCAACTTCAAATTTTAGCCTCTCCCAAGTCCGCGATCGCAAAACCAGCGTCTCTTTACCAATTTCAGCAACCTGTACATCTCTGGGATGGCTAGTAGTTAAAGTATTAGCAGACATAGTAACCTCTTTGGAAATGGGGCATGGGGGAGCCACTGCGGTCTTGGGGTCTCCCCAAGTTGAGCAAGTGGCGTCATTGGGCATGGGGCATTGGGAGAATAATTCTTAACTCCTAACTCCTAACTCCTAACTCCTAACTTCTAACTCCTAACTCCTAACTTCTAACTCCTAACTCCTAACTCCTAACTCCTAACTCCTAACTCCTAACTCCTAACTCCCATTACTTTCAATTAATTCCGATTTGGCTCGATTTTTATAGCGTTTAGATATTGCTTGTTCGGGGTCGATGCCATCAAAGGTGGGAGGTAACCAAACTCGAACAACTAGTATTACTCCTAAAACTAATAAGAAGGCACAAGTGGCTAAAATTTGACTCCAGTTAGTTTCTAAAACTCCCTTAACAATGACTTCTCGCAAGGCGGAAACAATGGAGACTTCTACAGCTACGCCAATAGATATTCGTTGTTCTTGTAAGTAAATAATCAGCAGTCGAAATAACTCAACTAAGATGAGCAAAAAGAGGATATCGGCAGTAACAACATGAAAATCCAGTGGCGGAAGCAGGGAGAAAAACATATCTCTCACCTGAATTACCATGAAGCAAAATAAACCGAGACACAGAGAAACGACAATCAAATCTTGAATCAATTCCAAGCTTTTGACGATGCGTTTCCGATGGATTTCATAGGTGATAATTGGACTATCTTGAGCAGGTTTATACATAGCTTTGTGTGTGGGGAGTGGGGGATGGGG